>JASHVE010000194.1 GCA_030039675.1 Acidobacteriaceae bacterium
ACCGCATATCATGTCGACAGCCTTCCGTCGGACGAAGAGTCGCAGCGAAAACTCTTTGACTTTGCCAGAGAGTTGGGCGTGGTAACGATTGTTGTCGGAAGCGCGCCTTCTTCATTGTCCGGCGTGGATGAACTGGCCGGCAAAAGCGGGGTCAACGTCGCGATCGAAAGCAGGGACGATCCGAAAGATCTCGTGAATTCCATGCAAAGCCTGAGCCCGCACGTCGGAGTCAGCGTGGATTTTGCTGGATGGATGGAGCATGGAGTCAGGCCCGTCGATGGGCTTGCGATAGTGAAGGACCGGCTCATGGCTGTGGGGCTTCGCGATCGCAGCGCCCTCGGCCCCGAGGCGAGCGACGTCCGACTGGGAACAGGCGCAGCAGATCTGCAGAGATTTCTCTACGAGGTTGCCGTCGCGGAGCCGCAGCCGCAGGAACAGCCGAATGCCTGCGTCAATTGCAGCCGTCCCTATGGAGGAACAAAAACGCTCTTTCTCTCGCTCGATGTGAACTCCTGGGGAATTGTGATACCGACGGGGCCGCAGCCAGGTATTTCTGGAGGGAAATTTGCCGATCTTTCCGAGGCGGCAGCGGATTTTGAGAAGGCCGCACAGCCTGCCATGGGATATCGCATCGAGGAAGATGCCCGCCTCATTCCGCCCACGACTGCGGATCGTATTCCTGCAGACGTTAAGGAGAAAATTGAAGCGGCGCTGCCGCGCAAAGCCGCTGTATCTCCGAAGGCGCCGAGAAAACTGCTCGTGATCGACCTTTGCCCCGCCGGCGGCTACTATCACGACACTGTTGCCCACGCCAACTTTGCGATCCAAAAAATGGCGGAATACACCGGAGCGTATCAGCCGGTTTTCAGCAACGATCTGGATAATCTGAAGTATCCGAAAATTCTTCAATACGACGCTGTTTTTCTCAACAGCGTGGTTGGCGAGGCATTCTCTGACCCTGCTGTACTGGATGGACTGCTTCGCTTCGTGCGGCAGGGCGGCGGCGTCGCAGGCCTGCACGGCTCAAGCTATGCATCGATGGATTTGCCTGAGTACGGCGAAATGATCGGCGCGCAGAGCGGTCCGCATCGCGTGGAAACGGCGACACTCAAAATCGACGATCCTGAGAGCCCTTTGACGAGACAGTTCGCATCCAGCCCGCTCACTGCGGAGTTTGACGGGAAAGCCTTCACCTATACAGACGAGTTCTATCATTTCCTGCCCACCGGGCCCTATTCGCGCAAAAAACTGCATGTACTCATCAGCATCGATGATGCAAAAACAGATTTGAGCCCGTGGCATGTGCGGCCCGACAAGGACTACGGCCTGGTCTGGATCAAGAGCTACGGTGAGGGCCGAGTATTCAACTGCGCGCTGGGCCACACACCAACCTTCTTTGAGACGCCGGCGCTTGCGCAGATGGTGCTGAACGGGATTCAGTTTGTTCTCGGTGATCTGCCTGCAGACACTACACCGAGCGCGATGCTGGGAAGCAGGTAACAGATGAGCTGTAAGGTGGTGGATTCTGCATTGCAGCGCAGGGTCAAGCAGCGATGCCGCATATTGCTCAAGGAGGGTTGATGCCTATCTCACCCAGGAAGTGCAGCTCCGGCGGCATTCCCGGCCTCAGGGGAACCGAACACATCGGCTTTACGGTACCTGACCTGGAGCAGGCAACCACCTTCTTTGTAGACGTGATTGGCTGCGACTATCTGTTCGAGCTCGGCCCGTTCCAGTCGGAAGACGATTGGATGGCGACACACCTCAATGTGCATCCACGCACCGTGATGCGCAGGCTGCGGTTCTTTCGCTGCAAGCACGGATCGAACTTCGAGATCTTCGAGTACGAGTCACCCGATCAGAATCATGCGCAGCCGAAGAACAGCGACATTGGCGGTCATCACCTGGCCTTTTATGTCGATGATTTTGACGCCGCGGTCGCTTATCTCGCAGCAAGGGGCGTGCGGCTTTTGGGCAAACCAACGGTCAGAACCATTGGACCGAATGCTGGGCAAACCTGGATTTATTTTCTTTCCCCGTGGGGAATGCAGTTCGAGCTGGTCAGCTTTCCGCATGGAAAGGGTTACGAGAAAGAGACTGATCTTCGTTTGTGGCATCCTGCAGACCCTGCTGCTTAAACGATTATGATTTTGGGCCGCGCAAACCCATTTTGGGGGCTCTATGAAAGTGAGAGTACGAAATGCATGCATTTTCTTCGAATGCTCGCTTTGCATGGCCGCAATCTCTTTCGGACAAACCGCGAAAGCGCATACGACGAATTGGGCCGACTATGGTGGCGGGCTCGACTCCATGCAGTATTCTCCGCTTACGCAGATCGACAAATCCAATGCGAGCCACCTCACTCTCGTCTGGTTCTATCCCGTGCCGGGTACGATCGCGCGATTCAATTTCAATCCGTTGATCGTGGACGGTGTGATGTACGTTCTCGGAGAAGGCAGCGCGATCATTGCGCTCGACGCATCATCGGGCAAGATAATCTGGTCGCATCCCACCGTGGGCATTCCCATCGACCGCGGCATCAACTATTGGGAGAGCAAAGATCGTTCCGATCGAAGGCTCATCTTTTCGGCGGACAGTTTTCTGCAGGAGATCGACGCCCGCACCGGCGCGTCGATTCAGACATTCGGCGCCGACGGGCGCGTGAATCTGCGCGAAGGGCTTGGCCGCGATCTGAAGACCATTCCTGAAATTCAGACTGGAACCCCTGGCCACGTTTTTGGAAATGAAGTTATTCTGGGGTCCGCTACCAGTGAGTCGTACGGTTCGCCTCCGGGAGACATCCGCGCGTTTGATGTGCTCAGCGGCAAATTGCTCTGGACGTTTCACACCATACCGCATCCAGGTGAGTACGGTTACGATACGTGGCCGAAGGATGCATGGACTTATGTCGGCGGAGTGAACACCTGGGGTGAGTTTTCCATCGATGAGAGGCGGGGCATTGGGTACTTCCCGCTCGGTTCTCCGACATATGACTACTGGGGCGGTGACCGCATAGGCGCCGATCTGTTTGGCGATTGCCTGCTGGCGCTGGATCTGCGCACCGGCAAGCGTCTGTGGCACTACCAGGTTGTACATCACGATTTGTGGGACTATGATCCGACGGCTGCGCCGAAGCTGCTGACGGTGCGGCACAACGGGAAGACGGTCGACGTCGTGGCGCTTCCTACAAAGTCCGGCTTCGTCTTTGTGCTGAATCGCATTACCGGCAAGCCGATCTGGCCGATCGAAGAACGCCCAGTTCCGCGCAGCGACGCCCCCGGAGAGCAATCATGGCCGACGCAGCCGGTTCCCACAGCACCGCCGCCTTTTGCACGCCAGAGTTTTACTGCGGATGACATCGATCCCTACATGAGCGACGCCGATAAGCAGCGAGTGCTGGAGATTCTGAACGCGGTCAACAATCACGGCATTTTCACGCCCGGTACCGACAAGCGCAACTCGATCCAGATACCCGGCGACGTGGGCGGCGCGAACTGGGGCAGCGGTGCGGCGGACCCGAAGACAGGCATCCTGTATGTACGAACCTCCGATTCGCCTGAGTTAAAGCTCAAGCTCACTCCCAAAGCGCCGCTGCGCATTCCGTACCAGGGCAACATGGAAACGCAAGGTCACGCCATCTTCAACCAGATGTGCATGACGTGCCATGGCCCGGACCGGATTGGCGTGCGCTCGCCGAAGGATATCGGCATCGAAAAATTCGAGCAGATCGTAACGCATGGAGAAGGTGAGATGCCGGGATTCTCCGATATGCCCGCACATTATCTTGACGCGCTGGCGGCGTACATCTCCGATCCCGATGCGTCGGGCCCGGTAAAGATCGAAGGCGCAGGCGGCGGGATGGAACGCATGCCGCCTCCACCCGGCATTACGCGTTACTTTGGCGTCTACGAAAACAGAATTCTCGGCAGCAACGGTCTTCCGGCGATCAGCCCGCCGTGGACCTCTCTGGTAGCGGTCGATCTGAACAAGGGAACGATTCAGTGGAGTGTGCCGCTGGGCACCGCGCCTGGATTGGCGGAGAAGGGAATCACGAATACAGGTGCTGCCGCTGTATTGCTGGCAGCGGTGAGAAATGCGCCTGTGGTGACAGCCGGCGGACTGGTCTTTGTGGGCAGTTGGGGCGATCGCACTATCCATGCTTTTGACAAAGACACGGGCAGGATTGTCTGGGAACAACAGATCGGCGCCAACCCCGAAGGCCTGCCGTCTGTCTATGAAGTGGATGGGCGAGAGTACGTCGTCTTCTGCGCCGCGGCGCATCCTTCGGGTTCTGCTCCCGGCGAAGGGTACGCGTGGCTGGCAGGAAAAGAAGACGCCCAGGGATATTATGTTTTTGCTCTGCAGAAGTAGAATTTCCTTTCACCGCCTCCTCTCGGGTGTTAGGTTCGGGTAAACAGGTGCATGCAATGCGTGTCTGGGCGGGAGTGCTGGCAGTAGCAGGATTGTTGGCCTCCGCTGCGCCGCGCCTGACGGGACAAACCATCGACTCGGTTATCACAACGGAAAGCCGTGCACCTACTTCGATAAGCGACGAAATTCAGGATCCTGCCGAGCGCGCAGCATTCGTCAATTTGTTGCAGGCCACAGATCCACACAAACTGCAGGCGCTGGCGCGCTCGTTTCTCAACCGGTATCCGCAATCTGCGTTTCTTGCACCGGCCGCGGAGAAGGCCGCGCGCGCCAGCTTCGACCTCGGTGATTTGCAACCGGGGTTGGAGTACGCGCGTCTCTCGCTCGCGCTCCTGCCGGAAAATTTCCTGCTTCTCGTCGCCGTCGCCGACGTCGATGCCCGGCTTCAACAGAATGAAGCAGCCATTGCAAACGCCCGCGATGCGCTGGATTATCTTGATCGCTTCGGCAGGCCGGCGGCGATTTCCAAGCGTGACTGGCCCGGCATCAAGCGCAGGCAACAGGCGACAGCATGGTTCGTAATCGGGCGGGCGCTCGTGAACGAGGCTCTCGCAAAGCCGGCTGAAGACCGCTCCGCTCTTCTCGCGCAGGCAAGATCGGCCCTTGCGAGCGCCCACGACCTTGAGCCGGAAGACATGGAAGTGGTTTACCTGTCCGGCCTGGCCTATCGATATTCCAATGATCTGCCGCATGCGGTTGTAGAGTTTTCCGCGGTTTATCGCGAGGGAAAGGAGCTTTCCAAAGAGGCTTACGATCAATTGCAGACGCTCTACGCAACAGCCGAACCGACACCCGCTATCAGCTTTGAAGGGTTCATTGAGAAGCTACAGGGTGAGGCCTCACCGATCGAGAAGCCGGCCACACTGCAACCCAGCACTGAGCCCGCAACCCATCTAGGCGAGTATGCAGGCTCGGCTGCGTGCAAGCAGTGCCATGCCGACGTCTATCGCAATTGGAGCCGGAGCGGCATGTCAAGAATGCTGCGCCCGTACCAAGCGGAAAACGTCCTCGGCGACTTCGAGAAGAACAATCAGTTCTACGCGGACGACACGGTCGGCTACGAGGATGGCAAGGTCACCGTTACGCCTGGCGCCTCTCGAGCGCTGTTTGCACGGATGACGATTCGTGACGGCCGCCATTACTTTGACATCAGGCAGTCCGACGGTTTGTGGCACTCCTATCCTGTCGATTACACGATCGGCTCCAAATGGCAGCAGGCTTATGCGACGCGACTGCCGAACGGTCAGATTCACGTCTTCCCCATTCAATACAGCCTGATCGAAAAGCGGTGGCTGAATTACTGGAAGGTGATTGACGCGCCGGGTAGTGAACGCTCGAACCCGCTCAACTGGGAAAAGCTTGACGCTTCAACGAACTATATGATCAATTGCGCGGTCTGTCACACCAGCCAGTTGCGCAATACGCATGGCGGCGGCTTTGATCCGGATAACCTCGCGTTTCGCGAGCCCGGAGTGGACTGCGAAATGTGTCACGGCCCCTCGGCGAACCATATCGCCGCTGTGCGCTCCGGCGGCGACTCCGAAAAGCTCCCGCTCGATCCACCGGTGCAATTCGACCGGATCAGCAATCGGGATTTTGTCGCCATCTGCGGTCAATGCCACATGCAGTCGAACCTGCATGCTGACAGCGCACGCGGCGAGCTGAACTACTCGACACGGGGGACATTCTTTTTGAAGAACCCGGAATTGCCCTTGGGCGAATTTACCCGCGAAACTTTCTTTAAGGATGGCAGGTTCCGGCAAACGACTTTTATGGTTGAAGCGTTTGAGCGTTCGCAGTGCTTTCGCAGAGGTCAGGCGAATTGCAGTTCCTGTCATGATCCACACAGCCACGACGAGCCTTCTAATCTGACATCGCTCAAATTCAAAGATGATCCCGATCGCATGTGCACGGGTTGCCATACGCAATTCGAGGACAAGCTTCGTGCTACGGCGCATACACATCATTCCTATGCAAGCGAAGGCAGCCGCTGCGTCTCGTGTCACATGCCCCGCATTATGGATGCCCTGCTTTTTCGCGCGCGATCCCATCAGATCGACGACATTCCCAACGCGGAAATGACGCTGCGCTTTGGCCAGAGTGAAAGCCCCAACGCGTGCCTGTTATGTCACACCGAGAAAACTGCATTATGGGTTCAGAGCCAGCTGGAATCGTGGAAAACGGCTTCGCGCGAAACACCGGCGACGGCCGGCCAATAGTCCATATTGAAGGGAAGGAAACTGCATCCTCATTAAATGAAGGCGGCGGCGTGTATTGGAACAGGCTGGCGCAGTGCTTGTTATACTCCCGACGATTTGCTGCTCGGCGCAACCATGTTCAGCAACTGCTGCATGGTGAGCGGTGCCGGCGCTTGTGTGCCGCGCGGAAGTCCAGGCCCGATAGCTATGGCTCGTTGATGACTCTCGGACCATGCGAGAAAGACCGCGTTCTCCGCTCCCGCAAGGCGATTCAGGTTGATCCAGGTATAGTAAGCGCCAAGATCTGCGTCGACCACCGAACCGGCAGCATCCATCTGCGTTGCCGCGTGCACGAACATCTCATTCATGCTGCGCTGGCGTTGGCGCGGGCCAAAACGGGCAACAAGGCTTATCGGTTCAGCCCGCCGCAGGATCTCGCGGGCCGACCACTGCACAAAGCTGGTGCTGAAGACTTGCGTCCCAGAGCCCTGGCCGTAGACGTTCACAACGAACTGGTCGACCAGCGGATCATGCAGCGGATCGCGCGTATCCTGGATGCTATTGCCTGGGGCCCACTCCGCCATCATGGAGCGCAGCATTTCGGGGCCGCCTGAGCCGCTGTCGATGACCGATTTGATCTTCCGCAACAACGCTTCACGGACGGAAGACGATCCGCTCCAACTGAAAGTGCTGATGGCGCTCGACTGCACCGGCAGCGGGTTTCCTCCATCGATATACCAGTGCCCGTACGGCACGGGCGTCTCTAAGGAGCGCTTGGCAAGGTGGTCGAGTATGGTAGTCGCGCCGTCGTTACTGCTCACATTCGAAAAGAGCACGCCGTGCGGCTGCAGTTTCCTGAAGAGCGGGTAGCCTTCCTTGCGTAACTCCGGACCCAGCACAACCACAGCCCAACGTGAAGTTGCGGGAGCTTCCGGAGCCGCCGCGTTGCGCGCTGTGTCGACGAACTGCGTTGCCAGCGAGTGGAAAACATCGATCTGATGCGATGCCCAGAGATAGGTGCTCAGATCTTCTTCGAACTTTTGCGGAGACCGCACCCAGTCTTCCGCAACCAGCTCGGGTGAGAGAGTGAGGTCCGCAAAGCCTTGCGTCAACTGGTGAAGTTCACTCGCCGAAAGCGAAGAGAGAAACTTGAATTGGGCTTCAATCGTTGCTCGTTCTCGAGGAAAACTCGCGTCGAGCACAATCACTTCACGCAGAAGAACGGCGGCGAGGACAAGGGGTAAATCACGCAGCAGCGCAAGATGATCGCAGGCCAGTTTTTGGGCGATCGGGCCATACGACCGAAACATGGCTTCGTTCAGATCGCGCGGCTGCATCACGCCACCTCGGGCAGCACGGAGCCTTGCGCGAACGGCGTTGGGAAGCCGAGCAGCCTGCCCACGGTCGGCACAAGGTCGATCGAGTCAATCGCGCGCTCAATGAAGACGTTTTGCCGGATGCCTGGGCCGAGGACGATCATCCACGACGTGCGGGAGGCGCGGTCCCCGGTGCGGTGATGCTGGAAGCCGTTGCCGGCCGGATTCGTGTCCGAGTCGCGGCCGAAATCGGGCAGGATGAACATCGTGGTCTTGCCGGCGTACTCAGGATTCGATTGGATGTGGCTCCAGATCTGGATGCACAGCTGGTCGGTGCGCTGAATGCCATCGATGTAGAGCGAATACGCGCCCGAGTGTGCGACATCGATGTCGTGCAGGGTAATCCAGAGCAAGCTTGGTGCGACCTGCGTCATCAGGCGCTTGGCAACATAGACAGAGAGCTGATCAGCGCTTTCCATGCTGAGGGCGCTGCCCACGAAATCATTCGGGGAAAAACGCAAAACGCTTTCGAGCTGCTCCAACTCCGCTTCCGCCTCCGGCGTTCCTGTGGCCAGATGCGGCTCTTCATAGGTTTCGCGCAGCAGGTTGTCGAATTCGTTCATGTTGCCGCGGTCAGGAGCCGCCGCGCTCAAGAGCAGCTTGGGCAGAATCACGCTCGCGCCGTAGGGCGTTCCAAAGCCGCGGTCAGTGCTGCATCCCATGTTGCGAAAGCCGCTGCTCGGAGAGATCAGCCACGCTTGGTTTGAAGGCCGTCTCAAGCCTTTGCGGAAATATTCGAAAAGCGTGGGATGCGGGGGCGCTATGCCGGAGAAGTTATTGAAGGTCTCATAAACCCCGGTTGCGATGCTGGTGGTGCCAACGTAGTGGCCGAGAATTCCGCGGTTAATTACCTGGCCGAAGAAGGTGCTCTGCGGCAGCAGAGTCTTCATCAGGCCGGGGATATTTTCCTGACCATCAGGCGCGAAGGTCTCTTCGTCACGCGCGCCGCCTCCAAAGGTGACGATGACGACTTTGCGTCCGCCAGGTGCTGCGAAAGCGCGTACAGGAAGCGAGGGAAGAGCGGCACAGGCGGCAGCCGAGCGCAAAAACTCTCTGCGGCTCCAAACGAGAGGAGAAAATTTCGAGGACGAATAGCCATTTGGCAGGATCATCTCGAAATTCCTAGCGCACAGTCTACCACCACGCGCACTAGAACTTCACCATTTTTACCCGCACCACCTCGGGCTGCTGATGGAAGCACAGACCGCGGTCTGTCTCATCGCCATTCCATAGGCGCAGCGGCTTCCACTCTCCGTTTTCATACGTGCCCTGTTCGGCAGAAAGAATTTCGCTGCGGATCCACGGCAGTTTTCCGGGCAGATGAAACGTTACGCTGGCGTCCACTCCTGTGACCAGGAACTCATCCGGCCCCAGTTGTGCCACCAGCGCGGCGCCGTGAGCATCCTTGGTGCCCGGAGCGCGGCGGCCGTCAGGCTGCGGGAAGCCGAAAGAGACCGTCGCCTGCCACGCACCAAAGTCCAGCTCCTGCGTCACCTGGCCACGCTCTTCGACAGCTGTTTTCAGTTTGCCCTCGAACTCCAGCCGCGCAATCTCGCGGTCCATCGGATTGATCAGCGCAAAGTTTCTGGCGTGTGCGGACCACGGATCATCGCCGAGAATGTTCCATCCTGTTCTGTCCACGCCGAAGGGTGAAAAGCCGATGGCGCCGTCGCCCAGCGCATAAAAAAAGAACTTCGCAAAGTTGTCGGTGCGCCCCGTCTCCGGAATCCAAAGCGGGTTGTCGGGCCTGTGATATGCGTTGATCGTTGCGCGATAAAACTGCGAATCGTCGGTGTAGATGTCCGGCCCGATCATATCGATCGAGGGGGCCAATTTGCGCCAAAGACCAACCATCTTCTGCACTGCGCCGCCGCTGGGGTAGGCGATGCCGGGAGTGTCCAATTGCCGTTGCGGCAGCTCGGCCGGAGGGTAGTCGATCCAGACGTTAATGTAACAGGGAATATCGAACTCCGCTTTGCCCGCGGCCGCAATCGCGTTGATGTACTTCGCCTGGTAATAGACCTGAAATATCTCGTCAGCATCCGCGCCGAAGACCTGGCTCCATGTGCCAGGCTGCTTCTGTGCCGCGGCGAGCAGATCGTTCGGAACCTGCCCGGCGAATTCACGGTTCGCTTCGGGAGAGTTGTCGCGCACGCTTCCGATGTTGCCTGATTCGTTTTCGACCTGGATGAGCAGCACCGTATGCTGCTCGCCGTCAATCTGCTTGAGATGACGCATGAACGTGACGAATGCGTTTTTGTCGGCTTGCAGCGTATCGCGCCCGAGCGGCGAGAGCACATCAATCGGCTCGCCGTCGGGCCGAATGGTGCGGGGAAAGCGCTTACTGTCGGTCTTCACCCATTGCGGCACGTAGTGATCGTTCCCATTCTTCCAGGTGCCAAACCAAAGAAAGACGACGTGCAAATCATGCGCGCGTGCGCCCTCTACAATCTGGTCGACGTTGGTGTAGTCGAAGTGGCCCTCCTGTGGTTCGAACTGCTCCCAGTAAACCGGGGCCTCGACGGTGTTCACATGCAGATCGGCGAGCGACTTCCACACCTGCGGCAATTCGGACGGCCAAGCGCTCGAGTTATGGATCTGACCGCCGAGAATCAGATAGGGTTGGCCATCAACCATCAATGTGTACCGGCCGTCCTGTTGAACGAGTTTGGGCGCTTCTGCACCGAATAATGGCGAAACCGCGGCAACGGAAAAGGAGACCGCTGCAAATAAGGTGGCAACGGAACAGGTACGCAAAAAGGGGCGCAAGGGCATGCGTAAGAACACCTCGCAAGCAATGTAATCGTATACACGCCTTTTAGCAAGGCCAATTTGTCTCTTGCCGGGAATCGAACTGATTTGTCGAGACGAAAATAGCGCATCCGAGCGTGGCAAGCGTACAGATATAATACGATGCAGCGTGTTTCACCATCCCCCCGGAGGTTGCAGTTGATGCACTCTGAAGTGAAGAAGCTTGCGCGGTCGTTGATGGCCGCCATTCTCGTGACTTTTTTTGCCATTCCCCACGACGCGCTTGCGCAGGCCGCCGAGCACATAGTCAGTCCCTCTGACCTCGCGAATGCCGCCGTCGATGCAACACAACAGAGACAGCGGAACATCGACGCGCTGAATCGGTTTTTTGATTCTGCCAAGGCCCAGCAGGCGCTCGAGTCCGCGCACATGAATCCGCAGCAGGTGAAGACAGCAGTGTCCGCGTTGAGCGATGAGGAACTTGCGCAGCTCGCGACCCGCGTCAACAAGGCGCAGATGGATTTTGCCGCAGGCAATCTCACGGATCACGACCTGCTGCTGATTCTGATCTGCATCGCCGCCCTCGTGCTGATTATCGTTGCAGTGCGCTAATGAGCAGAGTCCAGGCGCGCGCAGCCGGCGTGCGCTTCTGACCTGTTGCCCGTCAAATTCTCCACCACAGCATGCGATACGCCTAAAGTGAGCCGGGACTCTACCCGGCTCGTGGTCGCGCCATGGATCGACTCAGTTGCGTTGCGTTACCTGCTCGTGACGCGGCGATGCGTATGCGCGCGTATCACTGCCGGTTTGGGAGGAGGTGGCGGGAGCGGCGGCAGACCTGCCACGGCAAGTAGAAGTTTGTTGGCAGCATTGAAGAAGTTCAAGTGAGTATCGACTGGACCACCTGTAGCAGCGACGAAGATGGCGGTGCGCTGCGAGTGGTTGATGGCAATATAGGTTTCAAAGCCAGCGCCGCCGCCCGTCTTTTCAATGATGTGCGAAGGGGAATCGACGGGCAGGATGTGAATCCAGCCAAGGCCAACGCCGGTTGGCTCCCCGGCGTGATCGAGTCCTTTTTGGCTGACGAGGCTGGAAGGAACGATGTAGACGGCCTGAGCCGCCGGGTCCTGTGCGGGGATTGCCGGGCCACCGGTGCGGAGCAGATATTGAAGCCAGATCACCATATCGCTCGCAGTGGAATAGAGGCCGGAGCTGCCTGCGGTGGCCTCAGTGGCAGTGCAGGGACCATCGTCGTGCGCGCTTTTGAGCAGACAGCTGCATTGTCCAGCATTGGGGAAAAAAGTGGTGTTGTCCATGTGGAGCGGGTTCAGAGTGCGCTCAGCGAGCAGGGCGGCGTACTGCTTGTGCGCCGCAGACTGGAGAGCGTCGCTGAGCAAGTCGAAGGCCACGTTCGAGTAGAGAGCGTTGGCACCGGGAACGCTGCGGAGGCGCTGGTTTGGCAGCCAATGCCAACGAGCGTGATAATCGGGGAAGGTGAAATGCGGCGTGTCAGGAGGAGCGTTGCCCAATTCCCGTGGAAGACCAGACGTGTGTGTCGCAAGATCGCCGAGCGTAATGGGCCTGATACGTTTCGGCACAACAGTGCGTGGTGGAGCGTAGCGCTGGAGTGGATCATCAAGCCTTACGGTGTGGTCGGCGACGAGTTTGGTCAGCACGTCAGTGGTGAAGATCTTCGTGAGCGAGCAGAGCCGGAGCAGAGAGTCCTGAGTGGGAAGCTGATGGGAGTTTGGCGCGGTCTCGCCATATCCGCTGGAGAACACCTGATCGTCGCGAACAACAACGAGAACCATACCGGTGGAGCCGGACTGAAGGAAGAGCTCAGCACCGAGAGCGCCAGCAGATTGGAGATTGGGTAGCTGCGTCGGAGGCGGCGCCTGTGCGAAGGCGCACACAAAGGGCAGCATAGAGAAAGCAAACAGCACGCGCAGGATCTTAGGGCGACTCATTTCCTGATTTCAAGATTAAGGTACGGAATCACTCGAGATTGAATAAAAACAGAAATCCAGCTGTTACAGCGGTTCCACCGCTGCTATATCCCGAAGCCACAGTTGCAAAGTGGTATTTTCCTCAACAAAATGCCACTCTCTCCAGTTCTAGCGAGGGCGCATAAACTGTGGAACCGCTCTAGAAACGCGTCACCAGCCCGGCTTACGTGCCGGACCACATCACTCCGGCGATTCCGAAAGGCTGCATCATGCTTGGCCACAACGTGTCCGAAAGATTGATGCGGCAAGCCATCTATTCATCTGAAGGGAACACTTGGCGGTCAGCCGCGAAGAATCGCGGCTCCGAAAGGAGCACCCGTCGCTCCACCATCCACCATCAACTCGATCGCATTGATGTACGACGAATCGTCCGAGGCAAGGAAAAGCACTGCTTTAGCGAGTTCTTCCGGCTCGCCCCATCGGCCCAGCGGAATCGTTGAAGAGAAGAAGTTTGAAAGTTTGGCGGACTCTTCCGCACCAGCAGAGGCGCGTGCTCCGCGCTTCCAGATCGGAGTCTTCGTCGCTCCGGGTGCGACCACATTCACTCGGATCTTGCGCGGTGCTAAGTCGGCTGCGATAGCGCGAGCCATGGAAACAAGGCCGCCTTTGGTCGCTGCATAAGCGGCATAGCCGGGCTGGCCCAGATAGTTGTGCACCGACCCGTTGAAGACAATGCTGCCGCCGTCGTTCAAAAGAGGAGCCGCTGAATTGACAGTGAAGAATGCACCATTGAGATTGGTGTGAATGATGTTCTCAAAAGCGGCCTCTTCAGTCGCGCCAGTAGGCGTTCTGCCGCCGATGCCGGCGTTAGCGAAGACGACGTCCAGCTTGCCGAAGTCTCTGGCAATAGCGGAGAAGAGCTGCTTACGATCTTCAGCCACCGTGACGTCGGCGCGGTATCCGCGCGCCTTCGATCCGAGTTCCGCGACTGCTTCATCGAGAGTCTTTTGATCCCGTCCGGTTATGACGACTTCGGCGCCTTCTGCGATGAAGAGACGAGCAGTGGCTAGACCGATGCCACTGTTGCCTCCGGTAATGAGAGCCTTCTTGCCTTTGAGTTTCATTCGCTTCTCCTGCCTTGAATCCATCATGAGGTTCTGCCGTGCACGACCAATTAAGCGCGGCCAGCGCTCTTCAGGCTGCGCGCCCCTCTCGTGCTGCTCCGTTGCGCACTTCAACAGCCCTGATGCTGTTTGCGAATGCCTTTTCCAGGACCTGTTTGCCGATGGTCCCGAGTACGAAGCCGAGCAGGCGTCCTTTAAGGTTCTTGCCTTCCCGCACGACAACCACGTCAATGTCGGTTAAGCCGTCGGGCCGACGGGTGAAGGTGTAGGTGTGGCCGGAGGCGCCTCCCCAAACGTTGGAGTCGGTGGTGGTGAGGGCGACGCGGTTGAGATCAGACCAATCGTAGCTCAGACGTTCCCAGATGCCGCCCGAACCCTCGGTGACGTCGGCCTGCGAGCGGCTGCGCTGATGCACCTTAAGGTAGTCGTCCGCGCTATTCCCAAAAAGTTTCGATCGGCCCGGTCCGAAGTCCGTAAGCGCGGCAATGTACTGCTCAGGCGTCAGTGTCGTGCTCTGGTGAAGGTGGATGGTAGCCATGTTTTTCTCCTCTGCGCCGAATAGTGTGTTGGCCTGACAAACATGATCAGCGTCATACTTGTGATATGATGATCATCATGGATGGGGGTTGCAGAAAAATTTCATGCGCTATCCCGCCGAAGAGACCGCCGCAAAGCACGAACGGATTGTGCGGGAGGCTTCGCGCCTCTTCTGTGAACGTGGATTCGAAAACGTAACCGTGGGCGAAGTAATGAAGGCCGCAGGCCTTACGCACGGTGCGTTTTATGCTCACTTCGGTTCAAAACAAGAGTTGCAGGAAGCGGCAGTTGTCTACGGACAAGCACTTTCGGCGGATCGCGCCCGGAGTTACGGTGTGACGAAAAAGGGCAGGAGAGCCTACGCCGATCGATACTTGAGCCCCCGGCACCGGGATAATCCAGGTAATGGCTGCACCATGGCCGCACTCGCGCAGGAGGTGGCACGTTCCACGCCCGAAATCAAAACGGCGTTTGAGCGGGGTCTAATGGAGATTCTCTCGGCGGAGAGCGGGGACCGGAAGGAAGCCATCTTTCGTGCGGCTGCCATGGTCGGAGGTGTTGTGTTGGCTCGCGCTGTGGAAGATTCGCGGCTCTCGGATGAAATTCTTGAAAGTGTGCGACAGAAAGTCGGCTGACTTCCTTGGCTTCACGCAGATCGGCGGGAAGAAGGGGAACGCATCCTAGCCGAACTACTGCCGATGATAAAGCCGTGGTCTTCCGATTCTCAGCACTGCGAGAGGAGGTCACCGCATCTATCGGTCTTCCGGGAAAACAATGCCCGGCATGATTCCCTCCATCTCTGGATCCGGGCTCGGAGGAGGAATCCGATTGGTGTTCTGCGCCGCGGCGACCAACCACTCCCCACCCTTCTTTTCAACGATCATCGTAAACAACCCGAAGCGCGGCTTGCGGGGTGTCAGGTCAAAGTTCCGGTCGCCCTCGATCCTCCAGCTCCAGTGAAGTATCGCGAGGTCAGGACGCAGAAAGCGCACGGACGTCTCAAGGGGTGTGAGTGTCGAGTCGCGGAAACGCGCCGAAAGCAGCCGGCTGTGATACAGCGCAAAATCCGCTCTTCCGCGCAGCCAGTCGCCGGCTACGTCTACGAAGTCCACATTTTCTGCCATGATCCTGGCCAATTGCTGTCCATCATGCTTCGCCCATGCCGCCGCGAATGCCTGCGGAATATTCCGGACAGCGGCTTCGTCACTCTTGCTTTGGCCATAAGCGGCGCATCGGCCGGTGAACAGTACGGCAAAGCTGAAACCGACCGCTGCGAGCCGGATTAAAATCCGATTCATTTGTACGCCCCCTGACTTGTACGCCCCTGACTGCTAAAGGATTCTATGCGCCAAATGCGTTCTCAGAGCAGACCTGGATTCAACGAAATTTCAGAGCGAATTTTCCCGCGGTAACCATCCAACAACCGCGAGCAGACCGGCGGAATTGATCTTCGCCTGGAATATAAGTTTGGTTATGGGAATTTTCAGATTTTGCGTAATCCAGGCCACCGCAGGCGGAAAAAGCAGAAATAAATGTATACTTTCGAAAATAAAGGGAGATTTGAATCATGACCGCTTCGTTCAAAAGCTCCGCTTCGATGCGGCGCATTCTGGTGGTCGCAGGAACCAGAACGCGTTGTGCAACTGGCTTGCCAGCTATACGCCGTTTTCGTCCCATGCCATCTAATTAGGAGACACCGTATGAACCGGTTGCAGCACGCTGTCCGCAATAACGGCGGCAAGACTCTTCTCGGTGCCGCTGTTTATTTTTACGACCCGATCTTTCTCGAGATCTGCTCTCACCTCGGCTACCAGGCCATCTGGATCGAGATGGAGCACGGGCATATCACCTTCGCCGAGGCAGCCGATCTGTGCCGCATGGCCGCCGGTTCGGGGATGTTGACCATGATCCGCATTCCCGACGTACAGCGTGCCAACGTGCTGAAAGCCGCGGAATGCGGCCCGGACATTCTCGACGTTCCCATGATCGAACGGCCTGAGCAGATGCACGAGCTGCGCAAATTCGCCCGCTTTGCTCCGGAGGGGAACCGGGGTATTTTTTCCGTCTCCCGCGCCGTGAATTACGGCATTCCCGGCGGCATAGTAGCCAAGCAGCAGGGCCTGAATGCCGATCTTTGCTTGATGGCGCAGATCGAGACCGATAAGGCATTGGGCCGGCTGGACGAACTGGCTGCCGTTCCGGATGTCGATCTGTTCATCGGCCCCGCCGATCTGGCAGCGAGCCTCGGCGTTCCTTCGCAAACAGGACACCCCTCTGTGCAGGCTGCGGCGCGTGACATTGTGAAAGCCGCGCGCTTGCATGGCAAATGCGTTGCCACGGCTTGCTCTGCAAGCGACTATGGCTTCTGGCTCGATCTCCAAATTGACCTGCTTTTCTGCACCAACGACATCTCCTGCCTGAAACAAGCGGCAGGTGATTGTCTCAGCGAAGCGCGGTCGATTCTCGAGCGGAAATCCGCTCCGAACTCCCAAACCTTAGCAAACACCAATGGATCAGTGTCGCCATAACATGGGTCAAACGGCCGTCGCGTCTTCCTGTCTATTTTGGAGGATGCGTAGAGTCGCGCGACCGAGCCAGTTCTATTTTCATAATGTGTAGTTTATTTTCGGTTTTAACTTGATCCTCGCAACCTGAACACGTAAACTGCTCCTCGCCATGTCAAGGAAGCTTCGTCTTATCGTCGCGGTCGCTGCTGCGTTTCTGCCGGCTTTTTTCTCCACTGCGCAAAGTCGGTCAAAGGACGAGGTTTTCACGGTGCTTCAGCTTGCCCGCTATCAGCATTACGCCGTTCAGTTTGCGGCCGACGAGCGCGAGGCTACAGGCAAGGAGCCGGCAAACGAGTGGCCGTGGATGGAAGCCAACATCCCGCTCTTTGACTCGTCGGATAAACAGTTCGAGGAGATGTACTACTTCCGGTGGTACGCCTGGCAAAAGCATCTTGTAGAAACGCCGCATGGATTCGTGATCACCGAGTGGCTGCCGAAGCCGGAGGAGCCGGACGGCTTCTACGGGGCGCTGCCCGATGCGGCGCCATTTCATCTGGGCGAGGCGCGCTGGCTCAGGAACCCGCTCATCGCCGAAGACTACGCACGGATGTGGAGCGAGCCCGATGCAGGTCCGCGGAAGTACAGCTTTGCCTGGGCGGAGAGCGTGCGCAGCCTGACACTGGCCACGGGAGATACAAAGCTCGGAACCACGCTGCTGCCTGCTTTGATCGAGAACTACAAGGCGTGGGAAGCGAGCAATCTGGACCCTGCCGTCGGAATGTTCTGGCAGATCGACACGCGCGATGCGATGGAGAAGTCGATCGGCGGAGACGGGTACAGGACGCCGCTCAATACCTACATGGCAGCCGATGCGCGGGCGATCGCCACATTCGCACGGGCAGCGGGAGAGATGGCGATTTCCGACGAGTACGCCGCCAACGCGGACAATCTCGAACGGTTGATCGAGACCAAACTGTGGAACCCCAAGGGCCAGTTTTATGAGGATCTGTCGCCGGCGGCCGGCTCCGGAATTCGCGCGCAGAAAAAATTCAAAGACCCCGGCACGATGCTGAAGTTTTCCGGAGTGCGGGAACTGATCGGCTACATCCCGTGGGAGTACTACGCACCCACGCCCAGCCACGATCTCGCCTGGAAGCAGCTCTTCGACCCCGGGGGATTCGCCGGAAGATACGGCCCGACCACGGCTGAGCGGCGCAGCCCGCGATTCCGCTTTGCCTCTGACGATCAGTGCACCTGGAATGGACCGTCCTGGCCCTATGCAACCACGCAGACACTGCTTGCTCTGGCGAATCTTCTCAATGGCCCTGCGCAGCCATATATCGAAAAGCAGCAGTACTATCAACTCTTCGCAAATTACGTTCTGTCGCAACACATCAAGCTGCCAAGCGGGCGCGTGATCGACTGGATCGACGAAGATCTGGATGCGGACACCGATGAGTGGATTGCCAAAGACGTACTGATTGCGAAACATAAGCAAGTGGGTCGTGGGAACTATTACAACCACTCCGGCTTTGCCGATCCGCTCATCACAGGCTTGATTGGTTTGCGGCCACGCGCAGATGAAAAGCTCGTGCTCGATCCGCTGTTGCCCGCCGACGCCTGGAGTTATTTCGCGCTGGATGGGTTGCCGTATCACGGCCACATGCTTGCGATCGTCTACGACGAAACGGGCAAGCACTACGATCGTGGCCGCGGGCTCACAGTCTTCGTAGATGGCAGGAAGATTGCGAACCGCGCAACACTTGGCCCGCTGGAAGCCGAGCTTCCGCGCTAGGTTCGATTCGCAGGTCGAGCAACGCTTTGAGGAGTCGCATCGCGTGTCCCAAACTGGAAAGATGATCAGAACGATGATCAAAATAGTGGCTGCACTGGCATCCTGCGTGATCTTTGCGTCCTTGCCCGCGCAACAAACCGGCGGCATCCAGTTGGCCAGGATTCCGCCAGGTTCATTCATCATGGGCGCCGATGCGCAGCCGCTTTCGAGTGCGGTGGTGAGCGGCTTTGGTGTCAACTCCGACCGGCCGGTACACGGCGATTTCGACGAGTACCCGGCGCACAAGGTCACGATCACACATGACTTCGCAATTGCGATGCACCTGGTCACGGTGCAGGAGTTCCAGCAGTTCGATCCTTCGTACAAGGGCGTTGCCGCGTATCCCAACTACGCGGCTGGGATCAGCTATCAGCAGGCAGTAGATTTCTGCGCATGGCTTACGAAGAAGATGGGCAAGCCATATCGGTTGCCGACCGAAGCCGAGTGGGAGTACACCGCGCGCGGCGGCCATCAGACGCCTTTCTTTACCGGCGATACACCGCCATCACCGGGCCAGGCCAATGCATGGGGCGTTGTCATGGGCGAAGGCACGCCGGAGTGGGTGGCGGACTGGTATGCGCCTTATGCCGCGGGTTCGCAGACAGACCCCACCGGGCCGTTGCACGGATATTTTCGCGTCGTTCGCGGAGGAGGATTGGATTTCAGAAAGTCGAAGCCGGGCGAGATCTACCCCGCGATGGCGCCCTATTTCATGCGAGCGGCGAACCGCGCCAGCATGGCTCCCAGCTAC
>JASHVE010000195.1 GCA_030039675.1 Acidobacteriaceae bacterium
ATGCGCATGAATCCAGTGCAGCGGCAGAGATTGCCGGCGAGCCCTTCGCGAATCTCGGCCATAGTAGGGTGCGGATTGCTTTCGAGGAGCTGCGCTGCAGCCATGAGCATGCCCGGCGTACAGATGCCGCATTGCGCACCGCCACACTGAAGGAACGCTCGCTGCAGCGGATGCAGAACGCCGTGCAATGAAAGTCCTTCGACCGTTTGAATGGTTGTGCCTTCGGCCTGCAAGACGGGAACGAGGCAACTGTTCACCAACTCGCCGTTCATGCGTACGGAGCAAGAGCCACATTCGCCTTCGCCGCATCCCTCCTTGGTTCCGGTCAGGCGAAGATCTTCGCGCAGCACATCGAGCAAGCGCTTCATGGGCGGAGCCTGCACTGTGCAGAGTTGGCCGTTCACTGTCATACGAATCGTCGATCGACAAGCGCTCATAGGGCAACCGGTTCCCCAACCGGTTCGTGCTTAGCGAGCGTGGCGAAGAGGTCTTCAGGCAGCAGGGGAATTACGTTGAAAGCGACGCCGGTCGCATCGCGGATGGCGTTCAGAATGGCCGGCGCGGGGCCGTCATGCGGCAGCTCGCCGATGCCTTTGGCGCCGAACCCGCCGTAGCGGAAGGGAATCTGCTCGAAATGAACGTGGATCGGCGGAACGTCCGCAGCCGTGGGAATGATGTAGTTGGTCATCTGGTTGTTGGCCATGTGGCCGTTCTGCAGTACTACCTTTTCGTAGAGCGCATAGCCAATGCCCTGCGCGACTCCTCCTTCGATCTGGCCTTTGGCGAGCACCGGATGCAGCACCCGGCCCACTTCCTGCACGGTCCAGAAATCTTCCACCTCTGCTGAATACGTAACAGTGTCGACGGCGACCTGTGCGACATAAATAGCCCACGCATAGGCGCCGTATGCCTCGCCGTGATAGGTTGCGTCGTCCCACTGGATGCCGGGCGGGGCTTCATAACGGCAGAGCGATTCAACTGCGCCATGCAGGTCGCGGTAGCGATCGCAGGCGGCGAAGAATTCCTCGCGCGTCGCGCGGTCGCTGAGTCCTGCGTGCTCCCGGAGCAGCGCGAGTAGCTGCAGGCTGGCGCGTTCGACAAGCCGGCCCACGACCATCGATGTGCGCGAAGCCACTGTCGGCCCGCTGTTGGGAATGTAGGCTGTATCGGCCGGGGCCATCATCACGTCAGCGAAATCGAGATCCAGTGCTTCGGCCGCAACCTGCGTAAGGATGGTGTTGGTGCCCTGGCCAAACTCGGTATTTGATACGAGCACGCGCACTTTACGACCGGGCGTGACGTCGATGCCGGCCAGCGAATTGAGATAAAGCTCGCCCGAGCCGGTGAAACCGGAGCCATGATAGAACGCGGCGATACCAAGGCCACGCTTCACGGCGCTCTTTGGATTTTCGCGAGCATAGCGTGTACGTTTTGCATGGTAATCGCTCTCTTTGAGTGCGCGATCGAGCAGCTTATCGAGGATTACGGGCTCGCGCATCAACTGGTCGGTCGCATTCCTGTCGCCTTCATGAAGGAAGTTCCTGCGCCGCAGTTCTACGGGGCTGATCCCGATGGCGGCCGCAATCTCGTCCATGTGCCGCTCCATCGCGAAGATGGCCTGCGGCGCGCCGAAGCCGCGGAATGCGCCGTAGGGAACGGTGTTGGTGGCCCAAGCGCGCGAGCGGACGCGAATATTCGGGCACACGTAAGGGCCGCAGGCATGAAGCGTGGCCCGCGAGAGCACCGTAGCAGAGAGCGTGGCGTAGGCGCCGCCGTCGGTGGCGAGGTCGATCTCCATCGCCAGCAGTTTGCCGTCTTTATCCAGCGCGGTACGATGGCGCACGCGCGAAGGATGCCGCTTGGTGGTAGCGGCGAGATCTTCCATGCGGTCGTAGACCATCTTTACGGGATGGCCGCTCTTCATGGCGAGCAGTCCCGCGTGCGACGCGAGCGTGGAAGGGTAATCCTCTTTGCCACCAAAGGCGCCGCCGGTCTCGGTCTGGATCACGCGTACTTTCTCGTCGGGCAGATCGAAGACCGCGCGCAGCGTTTTGTGCACGTAATACGGGCACTGCAGCGAGCCCCAGACGGTGATGCCGTTTTCTGCGCTCCACTCGGCGATCATGCCATTGTTTTCGATGTACAGATGCTCCTGCGCGCCGGTGCGGTATTCGCCCTCGATGATGTGCGCTGCGTTTGCCCATGCGGAGTCGATATCGCCTTTGTCGAGCAGAAAGCTCTTGATGATGTTGTCTTCGCCGAGGATGATCTCGCTCTGCTTTTCGCTTTCTTCGATGCTAAGAACCGCGGGTAGGGGATCGTACTCGATGCGTACGGCGTTTACGGCTTCGAGCAGCTTATGCTTGTCAGGATGAGCGAGCAGCAGGATTGCTTCGTCGCAGTGATTCACGCGGCCTTCGGCGAGGCAGGGCTGGTCTGCCACGATGAGCTGGATGTGATTTTTGCCGGGCACATCGGCCGCGGTGACGATGGTGAACTCGCTCCAGTCGATGCGTGGATCAAATGTGATGGAGCGGATGATGCCGCGCGGAATTGTGCTGCGTACCGTCGCCCCATACCACAGGCCCTCGCGTCGAACATCATCCACATATTGCGCTCGGCCCACAAGCTTGTCGATGCCTTCTTTGCGGGGGACGGACGCACCAACAATGCGGGTTGTCGCGGTGGTGCTCATGGTCGGCACTGCCGGAAATTCTGCATAGGTTGAGGGATAGCATACATCGGCGCGCGGTAGATTGAAAGCGCCTACGAGGCCAGTTCAGCCAGTGTGCGCGCCAGCACGTGCACGCCGCCGCCGATCCACTCGGGTGATGCGTACTCATCCGGCCGATGGCTGATGCCGCCGCGGCAGGGAATAAACAACATGGCCAGCGGAGCGATGCACGCCACAAACGAGGAGTCATGATAGGCGCGCGCCACCATGCGCTTATATGTCTTGCCGGCAGCCTTAGCAGATTCTTCGAGCGCATCGAGAATAGCCGGATCGCAGACGGTCGGAGGGTCGGCGTTGATCAGCTCGGTTATGATCTTGACTCCGCGGCGTCCGCTCACCTGTTTGCAGGCCGTCTGCAGTGCGTCGAGCACGCGATCGCGGCGGGCCCTGTCGATGTCGCGTACGTCGGTGGTGATCAGAACGCGCGAGGGGATGCTGTTAACCGCGCCGGGAAAGACTTCGCAGACCCCGACGGTCGCTACAGTGTCGATGGCGCCCGAGGCTTTGGCCGCGGCTTCAAGTGCGAGGATCAGCTCCGCGGCGGCAGCGAGTGCGTCTTTGCGGCCGGGCATCAGCTTGCCGCCGGCGTGGCCGCCTTCGCCTTCAATCGTGATGCGCTGGCTTGCGGGTGCCGCGATATGGGTTACCAGGCCAACGTCAATGCGCTCGTCTTCGAGAACCGGGCCCTGCTCGATGTGCAGCTCGATGAATTGATGCCACCGCCCCGCGGGCAGCGCCACGGATTCGAGAGTGCCCGTGAAGCCGGCCTGCGCGCGCAGCTCCTCCAGGCCGCGGGCATCTTTGTCGTGAAGGGTAAGCGCTTTCTCCGGAGTGAGAACACCTGCCATCATGCGGCTGCCCAGGCAGCCGATGCCGAAACGGGTAGGCTCTTCTGCGGTGAAAATGACCAGTTCGATGGAGCGGCGCGGCTTGAAGCCCAGCTGCTGCAGCACGCGGATGGCTTCCAGCCCGCCGAGCACGCCGACGCAGCCGTCATACAAGCCGGCGTTGGGAATCGCATCGATATGCGAGCCGGTGCCGATGGGTGCGAGCGCGGGATCGCTGCCCTGCCAGCGGGCGAAGGTATTGCCGATGGCGTCCACCTGAATCGTGAGGCCCGCTTCTTCGCACAGAGCCCTTACATAGGCGCGGGCGCGCAGGTCCGCTTCGCCGAAGACTACGCGTGTAACCACGGGCGGCGCGGCCTCGGAAATCTGCGCGAGTGATTGCAACTCACCGATCAGCCGGTCGATAGAGAGCGGAGGACGAGTCGTGGTCATGCGCTCATGCTCCCGACGGATGCCTGCGCCAGTCTTTGTAGATGAGATATTTTGCCGGCTT
>JASHVE010000196.1 GCA_030039675.1 Acidobacteriaceae bacterium
ACCTGCCGTCAACATCGTCTTCCTCCGCCGGCAGGGAATGCCCAGCCGCACAAGAGAGAACACGGGCGCGCGCGCCAAGTTGCTTGGGAATCCGGCATTGCAGGTGTTACTTCGGTTTGCGTCCCCCGAGTCGCGGCGCGACGGCGTAGTTTAACTGCACAAGCACGATCACCGCGATGCTGACCCAGGTGTTGATAAGGCACAGCGCAGCGCCAGCCGCGTAGAGGGCCTGCGCGATCACGATACGCCTGCAGATGCTGCCGCGCACCTCATCGGGCGTATCAGCATTGACAAGGTTGGCGCGCGTGGCATAAGCCCAGCTCCAGAACAGCATCGCGCCCGGCAGAAAGATGTTCAGCCAATAAATGCCCAGCGCTGCACGGTAGGTGATGAACTCAGCCAGCAGGCGCGTGGAGAGCGGCATGACGGTGATGGTGAAGAGAAAGCCCAGGTGAATCCAGGTCAGATCGCGTGTGCCCTCGCCGATGTGGTTCAGCTGCGTCTGCTGACCGGCCCAGAAGATGCCGAGAGTGAGAAAGCTCATGCCGTACGTGAGCCACTGCGGGCCCAGCGCGCAGAGCGCCGCCAACAGTTCGCGCTCCGAATGCACCTGCGCGGCCGAGGGAACGTGCAGATCGAGCACCAGCAGCGTCATGGCAACGGCGAAGATACCGTCGCTCAGTGCGGCGAGGCGCTCTATATTGCGGCCTTGAATGCGGTTGTAGAGCGTTGGCATCTCTTTCCCTGAATCTTGGTGTTACGGCGCCTGCTGGGCCGTCTGCCGCGCGGAGCGCAAAGCCACAATGCCCAGCAGCCCGATGGCAAAGGCCAGGGCGACCCACAGGAGTGCGGGATGCCGCTCGGTAAAAGGCCGCGCATCCGGGCGCGGCTGATAGGCCTGGTTGGACTGCTCCGCTCCCACCTTTGCCTGCGCGGCATTCGACTGCTGCCGGAACAGTTGCGCGTAGTCGTAGCGCGGCGCGGCGAGCGCGGAGTCGCCGTAGTAGAGCGTGTAGGCGGCGGCAGGCGGGGCCTCAAAACAAAGGGTCCGCTCGAGCATTTCCAGGCGTACCGAAGCGAGCTGGATGGGCGCATCATCGCCATTTTCGATGGTGACGGTCCAGGTCGCTGGGGAGTCGATGGCTGCCGGGGCGGCATTCCAGGGCGGGTCGACGGTGAGGCGCTCCTCGTCGATCCGGTGGCCGTCTTGCACCTGGTGGACACGCAGCAGATTGCCGAAGGACGTAACCGGCTGAGGAGTTTCGGCTGCATCGGTCGCAGGCTGGCCGGAGATAGGCGAAACGCTGATCTTCACGTCGCGGCTGAAGCTCGCCGGTTGAGCGCCTGGGACAAAGACCACGCGGTCCACCGGCGTGTTGCGTGGTACCTGCAACTCAACAACGGTATCGCGACCCTTCTGGGAGATTTGCGAAGACGCTGCGACCGTCACATATTTTGGCTGGCTCGCCGGAAGGCGAGTGATGGAAAGGCCGGCGATGTTCTCCGGCACGATGGGGCCGGCGATGCGGAAGTGCAGGTAAGGAAAGTCCGACTCAGGCAGGTGAAGAACTGTGCTGCGCCCGAGCTTTTGCCGGGTGAGGTCGAAGACGGTGTAGGAGCCAAGCCGGGTCTGCACAGCGGATTCGGTCTGGCTGCCGGAGACGATCACGGCGGCGATAAAGTCATGGCCGACAATTCCCAGCTCGACGTCGCTATAGCGTCCTAGCGGCATTGCCGCATCGAAGACCGTCTGGCCGGCTCTGCTTCCAAGATCCAATGGAGGGACTTGCTGCTCTGTCGATGCAGAGGATGCCGCTAATTGGATGACGAAAGGCGTTTCTACTGCGCCGCGATAGAGGCGAAGGTCGGCGAGCTGCGGTGCTGAGTGGCCGAAGATCGCCGGGTCGACAACGAGGCATGCTTGCCCGGCAACTTGCGCGGGCACCTCGACTGGACGCTGGTAGCGGAAGTAACGGATCTCGGGCAAGGGCGCGGCGAGGGCGAGGAGCAGCAGAGCGGCGAGCGGCCTCATGATGCGCGGTCTCCCTGGCTGCGCAGGTTCAGCCAGTCGCGCTGGTAGGCGAAGCTAACGGCCAGCAGCAGGGCGCCGAGTGCGAGAAAGCTGAAGATACGAAAGCCCTGGCTCAGCTCGCTTGTGTCCACCAGAAAGACCTTGGCAATGGTGACGGCCAGCAGGACCAGCGCCTGCCAGCGCAGAAAGGCTGAGCGGCGCCAGAAACCAATGCACAAGAGCACTGCGCCAAAGACCATAGAGAAGGCCGAGTAAGTAAAGTGCGCGTACATCATGTGGTCGTGCATCAGAGTCCAGTTGCCGCTCCAGCGCACAGGCCACCAGTAGCTGTGAATCTCCCAGCCAACGGCGAGCAGGATGAGGCTGTTGATTGCGAGCACAGATGCGCCGGCGAGGAACGGCCACCGCAGGATGGGCTCGACCTCTTCATCTGCGCTCGACCGGTGCGCCAGCCAGGCCACGAAGGCAAACGCGGCAATGGCGACGGCGTACGTGGCAAAGCGCTGGTTGAGGAATGGCGTAGTCGACGCCGGCGGGTTGACGATGAGTAGCGCAAAGAGCCCGAGGATGAGGCAAATCAGGGCGAAGACGCGCAGCAGGATCTGGCGAAGCTGGCGCGACACCCACAGCAGCGCCGCGCCTTCCGTGAGCCAGCCGATCGTGAGCCAACGGCCATGCGTCTTGAGCGGAATGGCGATGGTGAGGAAGACGACTGCGGCGGCAAGATGCAGCGCGGCCAGCACAGGAGGGCCATCTCGCAGGATGCCCCGCGTCGGAAGCCGGAGCAGCAAAAG
>JASHVE010000197.1 GCA_030039675.1 Acidobacteriaceae bacterium
CCCGTTCGCGGCGCGTTCAGCCGTGGTTTCAGGGTGCCGGAGGGCTCATCTACACGACGCATAAGTATCCGCCGGATCAGGAGGTGCCCAAGGGCGTGCCGGGCGGAACGTCGGTATGGAATTTCTCGCCGCAGGGAGGCGTTGGCGCGCATTTCTTCACCTCGGCCAAGCGATCCATTGACCTGGGCGTGAATGCGGTGCACATCTCCTCGGCTTCGCTGGGTGACCGCAACCCTGGAGTCAATGCAAGTATCCAGATACAGGTAGGGTATACGTTCTGGAAGTAAGGAAGGGGATTCCGGTTCCATGGCGGATAGCCGGGATGAAAAGACCATGAACGGTCCGGTTGTCGAATGCGTTCCCAACTTCTCAGAGGGTACTGACGTCCAGCGGGTCGAAGCGATCGTGGACGCGATGCGGGAGACCGGCGTGTCGCTGCTTGACTGGTCGATGGATGCGGACCACAACCGTTCCGTGGTCACCATAGCGGGATCGCCTTCTGCGGTGGTGGAAGCGGCGGTGCGCAGCGTGGGGAAGGCCGTTGAACTGATCGACCTTACCCGTCAGCACGGTGTACACCCGCGCATCGGCGCAGCGGATGTAATCCCATTTGTGCCGGTTGCCGGCATCAAGCTGGAGCAGTGTGTGCTTTTGGCGCGTCAGGCAGGCCTGGAGATCTGGCGGCGCTTTGGCGTTCCGGTCTTCTTCTATGAGGCTGCTGCGTCCCGGCCCGATCGCGCGAATCTCGAGGATGTGCGCAAGGGACAGTTTGAAGGGCTGAGGGAGGCAGTCAGCAAGGACCCGTCGCGCCGGCCGGATCTGGGCGGTCCTGACCTGCATCCGACGGCCGGCGCCTGCGCGGTGGGCGCCCGTAAGTTCCTGGTGGCGTACAACGTATACTTCGACTCTTCTGATGTGGCCATGGCGCGCAGCATTGCGCGCGAGATTCGCGCCGCGTCGGGTGGGCTGAAGGGCGTAAAGGCCATGGGGGTGCTGGCTCATGGCCGCGCCCAGCTTTCGATGAATATCACTGATTTCGAAGCGATGCCGATCTCGCAGGTACACCGCAAAATCACCGGCCTAGCCGCGCGGCACCATGCTGCGATTACCGAAGGTGAGATTATCGGCCTCATTCCTGAGGCTGCCTGTGAGCGGGAAAGCGAATGGATGCGTCAATTAAAAGAATTTGATCCGCAAACGAAGGTCCTGGAGCGTCGGCTTGGGGCTCCGCTTGACTGGCCGGGTGAGAAGTGAAGCAAGACGACGCGTACAATAGACGCATCGGATCGCGGCATTGCGGGTTAAGGAAGAAAAAGGAATCTTAGCTGCGACCAGTGTTGCTCTATTTTGAGAACCCAGCCGAAGGCGTAGCTTCTGGAGGAATGGACTTGTTGAAAACCTCAACCAAACTTTGGATCAAGTTTTCGATCGCACCCATAGTACTGGCTACGGCTACGCTGGCTTCTGCGGCGCAATTGTCGACGGACGCCCGCTCGGCGATTCCGGAGAGCGTGCAGCAACTGGTGGTGATCGACTATCGCGCCATGCAGAACTCGACTGCCGCCATGGATCTGCGCAACCGCGTGATGCCTCCGGAGCTGAAGCAGTTCGACGATGCGCTGAGAAAGACCGCGCTGGGCGACCAGGAGAGCATGGATCAGTATGTGGATGACCTGGCCTTCGCGCTCTTCCGGCCGGGCTCGGACAGCGACTCGCTGATGACGGTGGGCATTGCGCAGGGACAGTTTCCCACGCAGGACATTCTGGCCAGCTTTCGCAAGCAGAAACTGAAGGCCACGCTGGTGCGCACCAACAGCATCTATCCGATGACCAAAGCCGGCATGGTGCTCTGCTTTGTCGATCCTTCGACGATGATCTTTGGCGACAAAGATGCGGTGACGAAGGCGCTGGACGCGCGCGATGGCGTGATTCCCAACCTGCTGTCGAATTCGAACATGATGAACGCCATGCAGAGCGTGGACTCCAATCCGCTGTGGAGCATCCTGGACGACAAGGGCACGCAGACGATGATGCGGCAGCTGCTGGGCGAGGCGGGCTCGGCCACAGACTTCGAAACTGTGCGCAAGCGGCTGCAGGCGTCCTGGTACTCGATGGACTTTCAGCACGGCGTCAAGTTCGCGCTGACTATCTCCACGGGCGATCCGTTTGCCGCGGCCACGCTTTCATCGCTGATGACGGCGGCCGTAATGGTGCGCAAGATGACCAGCACGGATGCGGAGAAGGCGGCGCTGAACGATACTTCGATCTCGTCGAGCGCGGGCGACCTCAATATCGCCTTTGCCAGCACTGATTCTGAGTTCAGCAGCCTGCTGCACTCGCCGCTGTTCCAGACCATGGTGCGGTGAAGCATCGGCTTCATCAGGGGTGAGGCGTGAGCTGCGGATGAAAGGCAGCGCGCCCGCCCGGCAACAGGACGATCTCCAGCCGTCCCTCCTGGCGCTCGGCTAGTGTAGGGCCGGTGATCTGCACCTGGCGGCCGTCGGGGCCCGTGTACTGGAGCTTTACTGGGCCGTTTCCCTGCACCTGAAATCGATAATGGAAAGCGGTACTGGCGGCAATGGTGTCGGTGCCAAAGCTGGCGCTTGGATAGTCCACTTCCAGCAGCTTCACGGCTGCTCCGGTGCGGTTCTCGATCGTCGTATCGATGTGATACGAGTGGCAGCCGGTAACCCCGAAGAATGCCGGCAGTAAACCAACGACCCAAATACTTTTGCGAAATATGTTGCGCATCACACGTCGTTCTCCCGGCTGGCTTCGGAGCTGCGATCAGAGGTTTTTTCCATCCGCGCCTCCAGGCGGCTTACTCGCTTAACGAGGTCCGGCAGGCGCTGGAAGATGGCCACGGCGCGGAGCCACACGCGATTGTCGAAGCCGGGCGAGCCGGAGATCATCTGGCCCGGCGGAATGTCGTGCGAGACGCCCGATTGCGCCGTGAGGATCACGCCGTCTCCGATGGTGCAGTGGCCGGCGACGCCCACCTGGCCAGCGAGGATTGCATTGCTGCCGACCACTGATGAGCCGGCCAGACCGGTTTGTGCGCAGAGCAGCGTATTTTCGCCCACGCGCGAGCCGTGTCCCACCTGGACAAGATTATCGACCTTGGTTCCGCTGCCGATTTCCGTCGCGCCTACCGTGGCGCGATCGACGCATGCGTTGGCCTGCACGTCGACGCGGTCGCCGATGCGCACGGGCCCTGACTGCGGAATCTTTTCCCACTGGCCGGACTCGTTCTTCGCGAAGCCAAAGCCGTCGGCGCCGACGATGGCGCCGTTTTCGAGCGTGACATGGTCGCCGAGAATGCAGTGTTCGCGGACCACGGCATGAGCGTGGGCAAAAAAATGACTGCCAGCGCGCACACCGGGATAGAGAACCACATGCGGAAGCAGAGTGGCGTGCGGTCCGAGATGAACGCCGGGACCTACGACGGCGTATGCACCGATGTGCGCGCCTTCGCCGATGATGGCTGTTGGGTCGATGACGGCGGTGGGATGAATGCCAGCAGCGTATGCAGGCGGCTGGTAGAAGAACGCCAGAGCGCGCGAAAAGGCGTGGTAGGGATTCTTGATGCGCAGAGTGGCTGGGGCAATCGCCTGAAACTCCGGCTCAACCAGAACCGCCGCAGCGCGCGTGGTACGCGCCAGACCGGCGTAGCGGGGATTGGCCACAAAGGTGATTTCCGCAGGGCCGGCTTCTTCAATTCCTTTCACGCCTGTAATTTCCAGGTCTGCGTCGCCGCGCAGTTCCGCGCCCAGCCGGCTTGCCAACTCGCCTAACTTCATTGAGGAAATTGTACCGGAAGGGTACAGCGGTTTCAGAGTTGCTGTACCGAGAAATCAGGATGCCGAGTGGCGTTTTCATTCAGAAAACGCCACCCTTCACTGAACCACAAAGGGTATGTTAACTCTGGAACCGCTCTAAGGGGGCCGATGCGTTACGGCCCGGGCTGAGGGTTGACGTCGATGACCGGCGAGATGACAGGCGCTTGCGTTCCGGGCAAGGGCACTTCGAGGGTGCGGGCTCCGGATTGCGCGGAGTGCAGCACTTCTCCCGGTGCGATGCCGAGCACGAGCGTAGCGGCTGCCGCCAGCAATAAGGCGGCTCCTACGGCGACGCCCACATCCGCCCTGGGAGCTGCGGCCCCGTTGGCCGCGGCATCAGGACGCTGGGCGGAGACGACGGCGAGGCGCAGGTAGTAAGCCGCAGCCAGACCGGAGTTGAGCAGACCAATGAGGACCAGCACCACGGCGCCGCCGCTCATTGCTGCGGTGAAGGAGTAAAACTTGCCGAAAAATCCACCAGTGAAGGGAATGCCGATGAGCGAGATGAGGAAAAAGATCAATAAGCTGCCGAGCAGCGGCGAGCGGTAGATGAGGCCGCGGAAGTCGTCGATCAGCGGGAGATTTTCTTCGTAACCGCTTACCAGCGTGACGACGGCGAAGATGCCTACGTTCATGGCCGCGTAGGCCGCAATGTAGAAGCTCGCGGCGGCGATGCCGATCGATCCGGCGCCGGAGAGCGCGGCCAGCAGGTAGCCCGCGTGCGCGATGGAAGAGTAGGCCAGCATGCGCTTCACATTTTGCTGGCGCAGAGCGGCCAGATTGCCCACCGTCATCGAAAGCACAGCAACGACCCACAGCAGCGGCGACCAGAAGGTGCGCAGCGAAGGCAGCATCTCGTAGACCACGCGCAGCAGCAGCGCAAAGGCCGCGGCTTTGGGAGCCGTGGAGAGCAGCGCGACCACGGGTGAGGGTGCGCCTTCGTAGACATCGGGCGTCCATACGTGGAACGGCGCGGCGGAGACCTTGAAGAGAATGCCGACCAGCATCATGGCCAGCGCGGCCACGATCAGCAGGTGATTTTCAGCCGTCGGCGCACGCTGGGCGATCTCGTAGATCTGCGTGGTGCCGGTAGCACCGAAGATCAGCGCAATGCCG
>JASHVE010000198.1 GCA_030039675.1 Acidobacteriaceae bacterium
GAAACTCAGGAGCAGGCCCACATGCTCATCTGGCTTGGCTGCGACCTGGGGCAAGGCTGGTTTTACGGCCAGCCCATCCCCGCGGCCGAGCTGCCGTGTGTCGTCGCTGAGTTTCAAAACCGCTCGCACGCGGTTGTCCCCGCGCCGATGGACGAGCACTCCCTCATGAGTCTTGACGTGCTGCCCACGCAACGGCTGGCGCAGTTGCAGGCCATCTACGATGGCGCGCCTGTAGGCCTTTGCCTGCTCGATCGCAACATGCGCTACGTAAGCCTCAACCACCGGCTCTCGCAGATCAACCGCGCACCCCTGGCTGCGCATCTGGGTAAGACGGTAGCCGAGGTCATTCCGCACGTCTTTCCTCTGGTCGAGCCTTATATTCGCCGGGCGCTGCAGGGCGAGCCGATCTATGGAATTGAAGTGCAAAAACCGCCCGCTGCAAACGACGGTGAAGGCGACACGCTGCTCATCTCCTACCAGCCGGTGCGCGACGAAGCCAGCGAGATCGTCGGTCTCTCCGTCGCCGTTATGGACATCACCGGCAGCAAGCGGACTGAGCTGGCCTTGCGCGAGAGCGAAGACCACTATCGCCACATGATGCAGCTCAATCCTCATGTTCCCTGGGTGCTCGACAGGAACGGTGAAATCATCGAGGGTGGCCCGCGCTGGGAAGCCTTCACCGGCCAGCCTATCGAAGAAGCTCTTGGCAATGGCTGGCAGAAGATGCTGCACCCTGACGATGTGGAGCCCACTCGTGACGCGATCCGCATCTCGCTCAGCACCGGCGCGCCGATCGATATCGAGTATCGCATCCGTCGACCCCATGGAGAGTGGACCCGTATGCGCTCCCGCGGTTCGCCGCGCTTTGGGCCCACAGGAAAGGTAATTTGTGTTTACGGCGTGGTCGAAGAAGTGGAAGACCACAAGCAGGCCACCGAGGAGCTGCGCGACTGCCAGGCTGAACTGCGCGCTGCCGTGGACGCCGTACCGCTTGGGATGATCCTCGCGGATGCGCAGGACTGCAGCATTTACATGGTCAATCCGGCCGCAGACCGGATCTTTCACGGCGCAGTGTTTCCTGGCCAGCAACTGATGGACTTCAGCAAGCTCGGCTTCTCACGCACCGATGGGCGCGCCTTGCGCCCTGATGAGTTTCCGCTTGCGCGCACCGTTCTTCGCGGTGAAACGGCTGCTCCCCGGCACCTGCTCTACACCTGCCCCGGTGGAACGCAGACGCATCTCGAGATTTCGAGCAAACCAATCTATTCTGACGATCACTCGTTAATCGGCGGTCTCACGCTGGTTCGCGAGCTCGCATCCCAGGATTGAGCGCCGCATTCATGGCGCGTCGTGCACGGATGCGGTTACCTGCCTTCGGGTGATAGCCTTTCCTCGAAATGGAAACACTGCAATCTGCACACCTGCGTCTTCTCTGTTGGTCTCTGGCTGCACTTCCGCTTCTGAGCAGTTCCGGATGGGCCGCCCAGACCCCCACCGCAACGACCGCGTCTTCGCCCTCGCAGGCCCATGTCCAGCCCGTCGACAACCCGGTCGCCGATCCCAAAGCCATCGTCACCATCGGCAACGCGCGCTTCACGGTGCTCACGCCGCAGCTCATCCGCATGGAGTGGTCCGCCGACGGCAAGTTTGAAGATCACGCCTCGTTCGTATTCATCAATCGAAAGCTGCCCGTGCCGAAGTTTGTGAGCGGAGTCCAAAGCGAGGGTGGTGTCGAAACCCACGTCATCAAGACGGAAGCACTGACCCTCAAGTATTCACCCGCCGGCGACGGCCACTTCACGGCCGACAATCTCTCCATCACGCTCACGATCAACGAGAAGCCCATCATCTGGCATCCGGGCCTCGAAGACCGCCAGAACCTGCTCGGCACCACGCGCACCCTCGACGGCGCGCGCGGCAGTCAGACGAAAGAACCCATCGAGCCTGGGCTAATCTCGCGCTCCGGCTGGGCGCTCGTCGACGACTCCACGCGCCCGCTCTTCGACTCCGCCGACTTCCGTTTTCTCGAAGGCGAAAAGAGCCCCTGGCCCTGGGTCATGGAGCGGCCGGCAAACGAAAAGCCCGGCTCTTACGTTGACTGGTACTTCTTCGGCTACGGACGCGATTACCGTAAAGCACTCGGCGACTACGTGCGCGTCGCGGGCCGCATCCCGCTGCCGCCGCGCTTCGCCTTCGGTGCCTGGTGGTCGCGCTACTGGGCCTACAGCGATCAGGAATTGGATGAGCTGGTCCGCGGCTTCCACGAGAACGACACGCCACTCGACGTGCTCGTCATCGACATGGACTGGCACATCAACCAGGACCAGCTCAAAGCCAGGGGCGAAACCGATCAGTCCGGCGAACGGCTAGGCTGGAGCGGCTACACCTGGAACAAGCTGCTCTTGCCCGATCCCGGCGACTTCCTCCAAAACATGCACGAGCAGGGGCTGAAAGCCACGCTCAACCTGCATCCCGCCTCCGGCATCCAGTCGTGGGAAACGGCGTATCCGGCCATGGCGCGCGCCATGGGCATCGACCCGGCCACAAAGAAATACGTGCCCTTCGACCCGACCAACAAGCTCTGGGCCACGAACTACTTTAACCTCGTCCTGCATCCGCTCGAAAAGCAGGGCATCGACTTCTGGTGGCTCGACTGGCAGCAGGAACCAAACACCAAAATGCCCGGCGTGAACAACACCTGGTGGCTCAACTACCTTCACTTCACCGACCAGCAGCGCGA
>JASHVE010000199.1 GCA_030039675.1 Acidobacteriaceae bacterium
CGAAATTCCTGCCGGATAAAAATCAAAGCGCCATTAATGACCGCTATGTCAAAACCAAAGAGCAGTCCACTGATTGCTGCAACGGCGGCAATAAAATAGGTAAGGCCGGAAGTTCTCTGCGTGGTGTGGGTCAGGGATGATGCCATTTGCTCGCTCTCGGGATTTATTCATGCGCCATGGCTTCGGCCTTCCTCGGACTACAGCGGTTTCACAGTTGCTATATCCCGAAGCCGCTACTGCAAAGTGGCATTTTCCTCAAGAAAATGCCACCTTCCGCGGCTTCGGCAAGGGCACATCAACTGTGGAACCGTTCTAGAAAAGCGTTTCAAGCGAATCATGGGTAACAACGATCTCCAGGCTCTGGAAGCAACTCTGAGCCCAGCTGCGACGGCCAGCCAGAAGGCGGCATAGTAAAATCAACCAAACCACCGTTCAGTTTTTTTTGCGATGGGCGGCATACCAGGCCGCTACTTCCTCCCGCAATGGCTTCTTGGGCAGCGCCGCTGCTCCTTGCGGGCCCAACTCACACAAGAGCACTTCTCCGGGCATCAGACGGAACTCATGTGTCACCCCGCCCCCTGCCGCCTCCAGCTTGACGATCCGCGTTTCGGGAACGGAATGCGCTTTCAACAAATTGAACTCAGCGGGCGACAGATTTTGCGGGGCGCCGAGAGACTGCCAGGTCTCATAACAACTGCCGGCATGGGCCGCGATCCGCTCCTCGATCAGCAATGGTTTGGCCGCGTCGGTCCAGGGCAATTCCAGGGTGCCTGTCCAAGGCTGCGGCGCTTCAGCTCCATAAGCAGAGAGGTCCCGGAACCAGAGCAAGACCTGCAGTCGTTCTCCTTCGCCCGTCGCCACTAGGCCGCAACCGGGCGGCAACGTCTCGTGCCGGACTTCGAATCGGCCGCCCCGCAGGCGGCTGAGGAAGCTGAAGGCGTTGAACGACGCCTTCTGCAGACTGCCGGGCGTCAGCAGTCCCCAGGTGCCGCAAAACTCGCTCTGCGGCATGCCGCCTTGTTCAACAATATCGCTCGCTGTCCACCAGCAGAAAGTGTCACAATCGTCATCTACCGCCAAAGCGAGATCGCAAGCAGTGGCGGCCGCGGACACGTCGTCCAGGCTCGGATTTCTATCAAAGAGAATTTGCCCGTCGGGCAACGGAACCATGCTGTTCCATTCCGTGAGGTGCACTTCCAAACTCGGCATCGCAGACTGGCGGACGGCCTCGCGGACCTTTCGCACCATGTCCGGTACAAACTTGCCCGGCTGGTGCGGGCTGCCCCGCAACCCCGGATAGAGTACCCATTCATCTTGCGGATAAATGTGCGTGCTGATGAAATCCAGCGGCACGCCTCTGGTAGTGCAATGCGCAATGATCTCCCCGACCCAAGCACAGCGTGCCGAGACCGGTCCACCTACCCGCAGGCGCGGACTGACCGTCTTGAGCGCCAGAGCGGAAACGTCGTAAAGCTTCCAGTAATCTTCCTGTGTGCCTGTCCAAAAATTGATGTTTGGCTCGTTCCAGACCTCAAAATACCACTGCGCGATTTCATCCAAGCCGTAACGATCCAGGCAATGCTGCGCAAAGGCCCCCACCAACCGGCCCCACTCGGCATAGTCGCGGGGCGGCGTAGCATTCACCCAATCGAAGACGGTCGTGGCTCCAGAGGCCAGTGCCACGGGCATGGGAGATAAGTTCACAAAAGGGCGCAGCCCGGTCTCGATTAGCATGTCGAGCGCTTTGTTCGCCTGGTCCCACCGAAACGCCAGGCTCCCATCCTCGCGGCGCGTGACTATGGCCATTTCATCGTGAAAAAACCCGTAGGTCCGGATGTAACGATAGCCGATGTCGCGATGCAGCTTTGCCAGATGGCTTTGCAGGTCAGCCCGCAGCAGAGTGGCCGGCAGATCCACAGCAATGCAGTTCTGCCAAGGTTTTTTCAGGGGCGGGGCGGATCGTGTGCGGGTCACTCCGATGACGGATGGGTGCGCGGTCCCCGGGCCGGTTACCGCCGGGAGCGCTGCAGCAGAACCTTCCCACGCAGCGGCCGCGCTCATCGTGCTTGCCGCAACGGAAGCTACCAGGCTGGTTTTAAGGAAATTGCGCCGGTTGAATGGGCTTTTATCTTCAGATTTGCTCATAGCTTTGTCGGCGTCGATAGGCAACAACGCCAGATGGCTTCTGATACTTCACCTTTTCATTGAGATCTTAGTGCGGTTCGACGAATACGAATTTGCCAATTCGCGCTGAACTTGTTCTTCGCGACAATGTGGCACTTCTTACTTCATTCGAGGCCGGTCTTGGCACAGAGAGCGCATCAGCTGCCTCAGGCCAATACCAGAGATCGCGTACATGATATATCACATTAAAAATTGCGACGTCAAGTTCGGGGTTCGTCAAGTCTTTGATCGAGCACGGACTCAGAATAGAGTGTGTTATGCAGTATTCCCGACCGCTGTATCCAGTCCAGAGTAAGCGCCGCATTTTCTGCTGAGCGCAGATAGCCTGTTGGCAAATCGGCATCCCTTTTATGAGCGCACGGCAGCCTGCACTGAAATCCGAACCTTGCAAGGCGTGCAACGAAGGTCTCGTGTCACAGCGGAAGGAGCCGTTCTTGCTGTTCCTTACCACGGAGGCAAATACAGGAGGGATTCGCAAGTTGCAGGTCGCGCGTTCTGGCACTTCTCGGAGCCTAAAGTTCATCATGATATATCTAAAAATGCAAATGAAATCGCTGGGTTATGAACAATAAAACAAAAGATTTGACTAAGATGACTATTGGTGATATATCAAAATTTCCAGATCTTGCAGGTCCCTCAATGGAGGCTTCATGAGACGCTTACGCATCTTTCTTCGTCTGCTCCCGCAATTGATCAAGGAGGGACACAATGCGAAGAGCCGGCGCGTCTTCCTACACCTGTTCCCAGTGGTCCTTGCATTGAGCATGCCCGCTTTAGGGGCGCAGACCATCGCGGTTTCCCCAACCAGTATTGCCGCTAACTCAGGGAACTGCGCCAACTATCCAGCTAACCAGACTGTCACCATCAGCAACTCCGGCAGCGGCACGCTGGCAACCCCGACAATCGGCACGGTCACCTACGGCAGCGGCGCCACCGGCTGGCTGAATCTGTGGATTACCGGCAGTTCGGCCCCGTATACGTTGACCGTCGAATTCCAGGGCCTCTGCGGTCTTTCTAACGGGACCTACACCGCCACGATACCTATCTCCAGTTCGGGAGCGAGCAACTCCCCGGTGAGCATTCCTGTCACGCTGACTATTGGGTCGGGGAGCTCGCCGACCATCTCGCTTTCGCCAACCAGTCTCACCGCTAATTCGGGGAACTGCACCAACTATCCGGCTAACCAGACTGTCACCATCAGCAACTCCGGCAGCGGCGCGCTGGCGACTCCCACAATCGGCACGGTCACCTACAACCAGGGAAGTGGCTGGCTGAATCTGTGGATTACCGGCAGTTCGGCCCCGTATACATTGACCGCCGAATTCCAAGGTCTCTGCGGCCTGTCTAGCGGGACTTACACCGCCATGATACCTATCTCCAGTTCGGGAGCGAGCAACTCCCCGGTGAGCATCCCTGTCACGCTGACCATTAGCTCGGCGACCATCTCGCTTTCTCCAACCAGTCTCGCCTTTAGCGCAACGGCAGGTGGCGCGAATCCGGCGGCGCAGAATGTTACCGTGAGCAACTCCGGCAGCGGCACGCTGGCCTCTCCAACCACCTCGATCAGCTACGGCAGCGGTGGAAGCGGCTGGCTCACTGTGAGCTGTTCGGGCAGTTCGGCTCCCTATACGTGTTCCAACCAGCCGAGTATCTCGGGCCTCTCGGCCGGAACCTACACCGCCACGGTGAGTGTAGCGAGTTCGGGAGCGACCAACACGCCGCAGACCTATACTGTCTCGTTTACCGTGAATTCGGGGTCGACGCCGACCATCTCGCTTTCGCCGACCAGCATCACCGCAAGCTCAGGGGACTGCACCAACTATCCGGCTAACCAGACCGTCACCATCAGCAACTCCGGCAGCGGTACGCTGGCGACTCCGACGATCGGCACGGTCACCTACAACCAGGGAAGCGGCTGGCTGAATCTGTGGATTACCGGCAGTTCGGCCCCGTATACATTGACCGTCGAATTCCAAGGCCTCTGCGGTCTGTCTAACGGGACCTACACCGCCACGATACCTATCTCCAGTTCGGGAGCGAGCAACTCCCCGGTGAGCATCCCTGTCACGCTGACTATTGGGTCGGGGAGCTCGCCGAGCATCTCGCTTTCGCCAACCAGCCTGAGCTTCAGCGCAACGGCAGGCGGCGCAAATCCATCCGCGCAAGATGTTACGGTGAGCAACTCCGGCGGTGGCACGCTGGCCTCCCCGACCACCTCGATCAGCTACGGCAGCGGTGGAAGCGGCTGGCTCACTGTGAGCTGTTCGGGCAGTTCGGCCCCCTATACGTGTATCAACCAGGCGGCTACCGGAAGCCTCGCTGCCGGAACCTACAACGCCACGGTGAGTGTCGCGAGTTCGGGAGCGGGTAACACGCCGCTGACCTATACTGTCTCATTTACGGTGAATTCGGGGTCGACGCCGGCCATCTCCCTTTCGCCAAGCAGTCTGGCGTTTAGCGCGACGACGGGAGGCTCGAATCCGACGGCGCAGAACGTCACCGTGAGCAACGGCGGCAGCGGCACGCTGGCGTCTCCGACCACCTCGATCACCTACGGCAGCGGAAGCGGATGGCTCAGCGTGAGCTGTTCGGGCAGTTCAGCCCCCTATACGTGTTCCAACCAGGCGACTACCGGGAGCCTCGCTGCCGGAACATACAACGCCACGGTTCAGGTCGCGAGTTCGGGAGCGAGCAACACGCCGCAGAGCTACACTGTCACGTTTACCGTGAATTCGGCATCCGTCTGCGTCGACTCCACCCTGGCGAATAATTCTAATTGCGGGCCGTACCTCTACTCGCCGATTGCCGAGAGCAGCGGCAGCAACACCTATGTTGGGCAGGACGTGTTTAACCCCTCTTCCGGAATGACACAGACTATATACGTGACCACTCCCGGAAACTGGTACGCGACCGCCCAAATTCCTTACGATTCCGGCGACTCTGTCAAGTCTTACCCCAACGTACAACAGCTCTACAACGGCGAGAAGCTGGACAACTTCCACAACTTCTACTCCTCGTTCACGGAGAGCGCGGACCAGTCGACCAATACCAGCACCGATATCGGTTACGACATTTTCTTCAATGGTGGCTATAACAACGAAGTGATGATCCAGAACGACCTCGTGAATCGCGGTGGACAGTGCGGTCCCGTGCTGGCCACCGAAACCTTCGGCGGCACGAATGGCGTCCCGGTGAACACGTGGGTCCTTTGTGTGTACGGCTCGGAGACCATCTGGCAGATCCAACAACCGTCGTCCGGCGAGCAGACGTTCGGCGTCCAGTCCGGGAGCGTCGATCTGCTCGCCATGCTCCAGTGGCTGGAGAACAATACCAACCCGAATACGGGCGCAACATACATACCGGCGGGCTCCACGATGTATAGCGTCAGTTTCGGCTTCGAGCTTTGCTACACGAACAATGTGCAGGAGAACTTTACAGTCACCAACTTCTCGATTACCCAGAATTGACATAGGGAGAGTGGAGAAGAGAATCGCAGCTTGCACCCTCTCCCTCGGCGTACTTCTCACAAACTGATCGATTTGACTCACGTTGGATACTTTCAGGGGAAAGGACGAAGATCTAGTCCTTCCCCTGCTTTATCTGTTTAGATTCCATCCCTCCAATCCTCACCATCCGGAAGTTGCTCTGCTGCCACCTGTGGTGCCGCTTTGTTCCTGATTTGCCATGTTCCGGTCAGGAGGGCCGATCTATGCCAAGAAATCGGTTGCTGTTTCCAATGCGATGGCGCGAGGGAACAGGATGTTGTTTTCCAGATGAATGTGCTGGTGTAGATCCTGCTCGAATTCGCGCAGACCGTTGTAGAACCCGCGATAGGTCGGGCAGGAACCTTCAGGTGGCTGAAATCCGTCGCTGAGTTCTCTCATCTCCGCGATTAGCGTTCCGGCCGCGTCATGCTCTTGGGTCATCATGGCAATTGGATCGGCGACTGAACCAAAGCAGCCGTGCGGCTTGGATGTCTCCCCGTCGATCGCGCGCTCAAGCTTGGTGATGTATGGAAACAGGAAGATTTCTTCCTTTGCGCAGTGTTGCAGCAACTCCTCACCTAACTGAGCAAGCTTCGCCTGGATCTCAGGGAGCTCGGCGTGGGTGTCTCCATGGCGGCGCACAACCTTTGCCGCCAACTCCTCCAGGCGTGGCAATTCCTTCCTGACGTATGCATGATGCACAGTCACGATATGCGCCGCGAGCTGGCCAAGTGATTTTACGGTCCAATCCTCTGGCCGGTCATTTGGTGTAGTTGTGGCCCGCTCCAAGGCTTCAATCACTTTTTCGACTGCAATTTCCTTCATCGCGCAAGCCTCGGCTAATGACTTCCGTCCGCCGCAGCAGTAGTCGATTCCGAATGTCTCGAAGACTCGAATCGCGCCCGGGTTCTCGAGTGCGATATCACGAACGGTCTGAGTTGTTGTGGTCATTCCGACCTCCTTGAAACTCAGCCTAGAGAATTCGACAGAGGCGCTCAGCGACTTTGGTCACTCGCCACGAGAAAATTTGATGGGACAGGAGAGGGTGGAACCGAGAAGGAGATCGTCGAAAGCTTGCCGTTTTGCGCTGAGCTTCGGTGTTTCTGATTCAATTGTCGCTACGGAGTCAGTCCTGCAGATTCCGTTGCGCTTCCCGATCGAAATGGAAACCCTCGACCGCGCATACGGCAAGACCTTTCAGTGGCTTGAAGATGACAATCACGCCGGAGGGGATTGTCTATACTGTGAGCCGAACAGCGTTTTGCTGTGCCTGTTCTGAGCTGCGTTACGTACCAGGCGTTCGCTACTGAGCACAAGATACGGAAAGGGAGTCAAATTCCTATTCCCCGCAGCTGTACACGACGTAGCGTGCAACCATGCTCTCTGCACCATGAAAGAGAAATCGGATAGAAGCGCCACCACTCTCGCTAACTGCGCAGTTCGGCACCTCCTGCTTCGTCCTGTGAAGGGCAATTACTGTGCAACGTTCGTGGTTTGAGCGAGAGCGTTCGCCGCATAAGAGAGTGGAATTGTGACCTCTACTTCGGTTCCTGCTCCACGTCCGCTCCAAATGCCGAGCCGCGCGCCGAAGATTTTCGCTCTCTCGTGCATTCCCTGGAGACCCCAATGCAAGTGCCAGTTCTCTCTTACCGTTTTCGTGTCCATTCCGCGGCCGTCGTCGCGAATCATCAGGCGGAGGGTCCGCAGCTGATACTCAATTTCGACTTCAATCAGACTCGCTTCGGAATGACGCAAGGCATTCGATAGTGCCTCCCGGGCGATCAGACAGACTCCCTGCCGGGTATCCGGCTTCAGCTCCTTCGACTGTCCGGTGACAACCAGTTGGACACGCGCGCCTCTTGGTGAAAATTCGTGAATCATCTTCGATAGCGCTTGTTCAAGACTCGCGCTCGTCATCAATGACAAATGGAGCCCGCGCGAGGCGGCACGGCCTCCACCGATAGTTTGGCGGATGAAGCACAAAACGCGATTCAGCGATCGCTTAACGGGCGAACCGGCAGGCATTTTGTCCACGGCTGTGCCTAGCTGATGGGGCGCCGCGAGAGGTTCCTGGAACAGCGTATCGTGCAGCTCGCCGGCGGAACGTTCGCGCTCTTCACGACGTTCCTGCAGACGGATTCTGGCCTCACGGCTCCGTTGCGTCTTATCGGGGTAGGACCAGCAATCTGCAGGTCGCCGGGAGTTCTGGGGGAGGAGAACCGGCATATGCAGAGCGCCGCCAATCACCGTACTGGCCGATTGCTGAAAATCATGCTTCATGGCGAGCATCCCTCCTGGTATCAATCCACATACGTACATACGGCGGGCAATTCTCGAGCTTGATTCCAACGGCTTCGCAAGATGCTAGAAATACAATGACTTCGCTATCCACGAGCTTTACTTCTTTCAGGTCGAGTGTGTTGCGCGTGGGGTTTGCATCGGCCTGGATGAGTTCTTTGAGTGCGAGGAGATCTTTTTGTTCAATTCGGCCGCTTAAAGTGAAGATCGCGCGGCCAGCACCCTCCGTCTTTTGGACCATGAGCATTTCAAGCTGCGGCAGTGCATGTGGATGGCCATCAATAAGCCATTCATTATAAAAGGTTTGCTTTTCATTTACTGTCACGAAAATCAAGAAATCACGATTTTCGTGATTTCGGGACCGGGACTTCAGGCTGGAAACTATCGCAGTTCTCGATTTGTGTATACCGAAGGAAGATGTTTAAGTGGCCTTTTCCTTAAGAAAAGGCCACCTTGCACGGCGCTCAAAAAGTCGACGTTAATTCGGGAACCGCTCTAGACTTTCTTGAATCGATGCTTATTGATTCTTAGAGCCTTGATCTTGGAATCGAGCGTGGAGGGCGGAAGACCAAGCCGCGCCGCGGCGCCGGTGGGACCGGCCACCCGGCCCTGTGCCTCAGCCAGCGCCTCTTCGATCGCCTTCCGCTCCTGAGAGGGTGAGATTCTCAGCGAGCGGTGGCTTGCCCGCTCGGAGTCGTCGGCTCGGCGGGAGAGCCAGCTCTGGTCGACGACGAAGTTCTCCGTGTCACACACAATGATGGAGCGTTCCACTATATTTTGGAGCTCGCGAATGTTGCCCGGCCAGTCATAAGAATTGAGTCTGTCCAGCGTTTCCCGGCCGATCGTTCCTATCTTCTTGCCCGCCTTGGCGGCGTAGCGGGCTATGAAGTACTCCACGAGCAAGGGAATGTCCTCTTTTCTCTCGCGCAGCGACGGCATCTCGATCGGAAAGACATTCAGCCGGTAATATAGGTCGCTGCGAAACGAGCCGGAGTCAATGGCAGCCTCCAGGTTGCGATTGGTCGCGGCGATTACCCGCACATCGGCCTGGATCGACTTGGTGCCGCCTACCCGCTCAAACTCCCGTTCCTGCAGAACCCTCAGGAGGGCCACCTGGGTGTCCGTGGGCAAGTCGCCTACTTCATCAAGAAAGATGGTCCCGCCGTTTGCCAGTTCAAAACGGCCAAGCCGGCGTTCCGTTGCGCCGGTAAATGCTCCCTTTTCGTGACCAAACAGCTCTGAGGAAATCAGAGACGGCGCAAGAGCTGCGCAGTTCACGCTGACAAATGCAGCTTCCGACCGGGCCGATCGTTTGTGGATAGCGCGAGCGATCAGCTCTTTTCCCGTACCCGTCTCTCCGGTGATAAGCACGCTCGAATCTGTAGTGGCCACTTTGGACACCCTCGACAGCACGGCCTGCAACGCGCGGGAGTTGCCCACAATTTCCTCGAACATGGAGACGCGATCTACTTCATCCCGGAGCGCCAGATTCTCCCGGTAGAGCTGGTCCTTCAGCAGTTTGATCTCGGCAAAAGCGTTCTCCAATGCAGTTCTGGCCTCCACCTGTCTGGTCACATCCATGCTCGTGCCGATGACTTCAACCACTTCGCCCGACTTATCCACGACTGGGTGAGCAATCGCATGGATGTGCTTGATTTCCCCATCGGGCAGAACGATGCGTACGCGATAGTCGGATACGAAGTCCGGCTCAGACTTGGTCGACTCCTCTTTGAGTGCTTGTTGAACCAGGCCCCGATCCTCAGGGTGAACCCTCGCCAGGAAATGCGAAAAAGATGGCTGTGTCGTTTCCGGATCATACCCAAGAATGCGAAACATCTCCCGGGACCAGTAAGCTGCGCGTGTGCGCACATTCCAGGACCAGTTCCCGCTGTGCGTCAGTCTCTGCGCCTCCGCCAGACTGGCTTCACTCCGCCGCAGCCTCTCTTCCGCACACCTGCGATCCTCAATGTCGATCCCCGTTCCATACCATGCGACAATTTCCCCCTGCTGGTTGTGCAACGGCACGCCGCGGTGGAGGAACCAGCGATATTCACCGTCGCTGGCCCGGCGCAGGCGCGCTTCATTCTCGAACGCCCGGCCGGTGGCGACGGAGGTGCGCCACTTTTCCAGGTGAGAGGGGAGGTCATCGGGATGCACTACAGAGGTCCAGCCAAGGTCAAGGGTGTCCTGCAACGACAGCCCCGTGTACTCCTGCCACCGGTGATTCACGAATTCGCTGCTACCGTCGGCGCCGGCGGTCCATGCCGCTGCAGGAATCGTCTCGATTACGTCGCGGAGACGCCGTTCACTTTGCCTCAGCGCCTCTTCCGCATTCTTGCGCCCGGTAATGTCGCGGATAGCGCTCGAAACCAGTGTTCCCTCTTCGGTCTCCAGCGGACTCAGACTAATCTCCACGGGAAACTCACTCCCGTTCTTATGCAAGCCGAATAATTCCAGCCCCGCTCCCATGTGGCGCACTCGCGGCTCGTCGAAAAAGCCGGCCCTGTGCTTCGGGTGCTGACTTCGGTACCGGTCTGGAACCAGCATCTCGATCGGCTGGCCGAGGAGCTCTTCTCTCCGGTACCCAAACAGTCTCTCCACCTGGGCGTTCACGAGGACAATCGCGCCCATTCGATTCACGACCACCACTGCATCCGGAGCTGCCTCCAGCAACCCTCGGAACTTGGCGTCGGCTCGTTTGCGCTCAGTGATGTCGGTCGAGCTTCCGATGAACTGCACCAACTCGCCGGACGCGCTCAGAATCGGATGGCCGACGACGGAAATAAACCGGACGGCGCCGTCTGGAAGAAGGATTCGATACTCGATCTCGTAATCTGACTTTTCGCTGATCGCGCGATCGATCCCCCCCTTCCATTTGTCCCGATCCTCGGGATGAACGCGCTGCAGCCGTTTCTCCCACTCCGGCGGGCCATCTTTTGGATCGAAGCCATGAATCCGGTACCACTCCTCGGAAAGATGCACAGCCTTACGTCCCGCAACCTGCCAGACCCAGCTGCTTGTGTGCGTGAGCCTCTGTATTTCAACCAGGTGCCCCTCACTCTGGGCTAACGACTCTTGAACTCGCTTGCGCTCAGCCCTTTCAAAGGCCTCTCGAAGCGCCCGGCGCACCGACGGCGCCAGCCTCGATAGACGCGTCTTCAGAACGTAATCCGTGGCGCCTATCTTGAGTGCCTCAATCGCAACTTCCTCTCCAAGTGTTCCGGAAACAAAGATAAACGGCACATCCGGGAGAGCCTGCATTGCGAGTTTCAGGGCGGAAAGTCCGTCGAAGGAAGGAAGCGTGTAATCGGCCAGAATCAGATCGATGCCGCCATTTTCAAGGGCCGCCACAAACGCGGGTTGCGAATCGACTCGCGTCAGACGACATGCAATGTCTTCCGACTCCAGCACCTCCTGGATCAGCTCCGAGTCGTGGGGATCATCCTCCAGGGAAAGAATCCGCAAGGGTTGGCGCATGCTCACTTCCTGACAGATCCCGGTGGAGCTGCATTGATCACAGCCCAGAACACGCCCAGTTCCTTGATTGCGTTGACAAACTCATGGAAGTCGACTGGCTTTACCACATAGGCATTCACGCCCAGTCTGTAGCTTGAGACCAGATCCTTCTCTTCGCGCGACGAGGTGAGCACTACCACCGGAAGCAATTTCAATCTATCGTCAGACTTGACTTGCCGCAAGACCTCCAGCCCGTCGACCTTGGGCAACTTCAGGTCGAGCAACATAACGGCCGGAAGTTCGCTCGGCCGCGCGGCATATTTGCCGCGGCAAAAGAGGTAATCCAACGCCTCTTCGCCGTCCCGCGTTACGATGACCTCGTTGGCCAAGTGATAGTCCTCTAACGCGGTCAGCGTCAGCTCCACGTCTTTCGGGTCGTCCTCGACCATCAGAATGCGTCCCACGATTTCCATATTTTCCTCTCAAGATTTCGGAACCGAGAAATAGAAGGTTGCGCCCTGATCTACCACGCCCTCGGCGCGAACCTTGCCTCCATGACGATGAATGATGCGCTGAACAGTAGCCAACCCAATTCCGGTGCCCTCAAATACGTCGGATTGATGAAGGCGTTGAAACACCCCAAACAGCTTATGGACGTACTTCATATCGAAACCTGCTCCATTATCCCTGACGAACACGACGACCTCATCTTTGTCTCCTTCGGCACGGCCAATCTCGATTGTGGCCGGCGTGCGCTGACGCGTAAATTTGATCGCGTTCGAGACAAGGTTAACGAGAACCAGTTTTAGCATCGACCGGTCTCCGCGGCAAGATGGAAGCGGGTCTATCTGCCAGGAAATATCGCGGCCTTCGGTTTCCAGTCGCGCTTCGCCGAGCACTTCCTTTACGAGTTGATCGAGATTCACGGAGGTCATTTGCGTCTCCGCCCGCCCGATCCTCGAGAATGCGAGGAGATCGTCGATCAGCTCGCCCATCCGGTTCGCCGATTCCAGAATCATCGTCATGTACCGCCGCCCCTTCTCGTTCAGGGCAGAAAATCCGCTCTTCTGAAGCAACTCTGCGAATCCGGCTACGTGCCGTAGCGGTGCGCGTAAATCATGCGAGACTGAGTATGCAAACGCCTCCAACTCCCGATTCGCCGCCTGGAGCTCGGCCGACCAGCCCGCAAGTTGCGCATTGAGGCTCTGGATCTCCTCCTCCCGCCGTTTCTGATTCGATATATCGTTGTTCGTTTCAAGGGTTGCCGCTGGATTCCCATTCTCGTCGCAGCGCAGTGACCATCGGCTGGCCACCATAACCGTGTTCCCATCAGCCTTGGTATGTCTTAGCTCGCCCTCCCAGCGCCCTGTTCTGACCAATTCCGCTTCGATGTCGTTGAGCGGTGCCGGAAAAGCCGTTTGCAGGAGGTCGTGAGATCGTTGCCCGATCGCCTGCTCCCGCGTCCACCCATATAACTCCTGGGCTCCGCGATTCCAGTAAGTGATGCGATCGTTCGAATCACGGACAAAAATCGAGTCGTGCGTAAGGTCCAGCAGGCTGGCTTGCTGGGTTCGCTCGATCACCTCGGCCTGGAGCTCGTCGCGGGCCTGCAGCAGTTGTTGCTCGACGCGCCGCCGAACCGTGTTGAATCGCGTAATCAAGAATCCAAAAGCCAGCAAAAGGACGACGGCGGGGAGATCGGCGAGCGAAAAATCCAGACTGTAAAAGGGCGGCAGAAAGAAGAAATCGAAGCTTAGAGCAGAGAGCGTAATCGACAGGACCGCCGGTCCAGGCCCCGCGTCCCATGCCGTGACCCCCACAGCGAACAGAAAAAGTGGAAGAGCGACATCGTTGAATCCGAAACGTCGCACGAGCAACGCCAAAACGGTGGCGACAGCAACGGATACGGCCGCAACACCGTATCGTGCAATGGCTCTCGGCCATCGCGGGGAAGTGGCTTTTGAGCTGCCCACGGTCGCCTGCACTCCAATTTCCTCCAGCGCTACTCGGCTGCCAGCATACCTCGCGCCTCTCGACTGGGGCAATTGATTACGGCAGTTCCCAGGGATGCTATCGAGTCCATTGCGGCAAAGGGGCTTTCCCAAAGAAAAGGCTACCGCGCTCGATTTCAAAAAAGGCACAGCGGCTCCGGAACTGCTCTAATTCCTGCTGAGTTAAAGATCACCCACATTGCGCCCAATCTGGGAAGTAACCGACATCTTTGATGGCTGGCTCGGGGGCCGCTCAAGAGTGGCTTTTCAATCTTCTCTGTCATACGCTCTCTATTTGCGAGTCATGTCGTGAATTGTGATCCAGACTGTGCCGCGCGAGCAGATATTCGAATCCTCCTGAAGCCTCCGCACATCTGGCATCATGCTCGTAGTTATTCTGAGTATCACCTTGATTGCAGCTGCGTAATAGGAATCGGGTTGACACCACCTCCGAACGCCCAAGCGGAAACCATCAGGCTGCTGTTTTAGGATCATTCAGGCACCAGTGCCCAGACGTTCCATTCTGGCCATTTTGCGTGATCGTAACCCAGGCTGCAGACCCCAGAAACTGGAATAGGTCCCACGGTGATCTTGCATGGGGCTACAGCGGGTTCACAGTTGCTATATCCCGAAGCCACTGCTGCAAGGTGGCATTTTCCCCAAGAAAATGCCACCTTCCGCGGCTTCGGCAAGGGCACATCAACTGTGGAACCGCTCTAACTCAGTGAGATCTTCACTGCTGCGCCGTAGTCGTTCGCCTGCCAAGATTGCCGGGGCAGTTCTACTTTCAGAGCGTCAGCTTCCTGTGTCCACTTGACTTTTGCATCCGAACCGAGCACTGTCACATTCTGCACTTTCCCAGGATTGGTCTTGCTTCCCAAACCGAGCGAGGTGATTCGCGCCTCGTCAAACGGCCATCCCATAAAGATCGCGTAGATTGCAGTAGTTGCTTTGTTACGCGTGAAGCGGATGTCTTTGTTTCCAAGCGCGCTGATGCTTGTACCCTTAAAGGATCCGCCCTGAATTTGATTCGGCCCCTCGCCGTTGATGGTCCACGGTCTGGTCTCAAAGATCGCTTCGCCGTTGATTTTGAGCCACGCCGCAACTTCATCCAGAACCGCAACCTCTTTGCTGTCGATGGTTCCGTCCGGCTTGCCGGGAACATTCAGAATGAAGGTGCCATTTTTGCTGACGGTGTCGACGAGCCAGTGAACTACATCACGCGGTGGCAGATAGCCGCCGTATTCACCCGGCTTGTCATATAATCCGCGCCGATAATGCCAGTCGCCGATGCACGTCTCGGACTGCCACGCGTACGGCATGGTTTCGCTTGTCAGGCCACGCTCATAGTCAGCCACGACTGCCTTGGCCAACCGGTCCGGCACCTGTTTCACGTTCAGTACCGCCTCCATCCCGCCGCGCACCTTTAGATTGTGGTTATAAAAGTATGCGCCAACGTTCATTCCCGCCCAGCCCAGCGGAAGCAGGGAATTGTCAAAGTAAAGCAAGTCAGGATCATGCTGATCGATCAGGTCGCGCGTGCGGTCATAGAAGTGTTTCGCGTAGGAAGCATCCGGGAGCGCGTCCTCCGGATGCTTCACCCCGTAGAGCATTTGTGGATCCAGCCCGTCCCACCATTGGCCATTTCCTTCGGTCCTGGTCATGCGTCCATCGTATGGAATGCCCGCATAAGAGCCGCCTTTGTCAGCGCCGTGAGAAGTCTGGAACCACCACCAGTTGCGTGCCTGGTGGACAGTAACGCCAAACCGCAGTCCCTGTTTTCGAGCCGCAGTCGCCCATTCACCAATCACATCGCGATGCGGCCCATGATTCACCGCATTCCACGGCTGATGCTTCGAGCCCCAGGTGTCAAAGCCATCATGATGATTCGCCAGCGCAATAAACAACCGCGCACCGGCATTCTTATACCGTTGAATCAACGCCTCCGGTTCCCAATTGAGTAGCGTCCACTGTGCACACAGCTCTTTGTAACCAAACTTCGAGGGATGCCCATAATGCTCCATCTGGAATTTGTAATCGGGAGAACCCTCCATATACATGTTCCGCGCGTACCAGTCACCATACTCGGGAACACACTGCGGGCTCCAGTGCGCCCAAATTCCGAACTTTGCGTCGCGATACCACTCGGGCGCTTCATATTGCAAGAGAGAGTCCCAAGTGGCTTGATACGGACCCTCGCCATTCAGCCCGTCCACCGGCGCCTGCATCGGAACACCATCCCATGAACCTCCCGGCAACTCGGGCGGTCGCCCCCACGCGGTCGCCGTCCAGTTGGAGTTATTGAGCTTTTTCTCAACGATCTTGCCATCGACCAATGCGTGGAAAACGCGCTGGTCCTCCGGCGTGGCGCAGAATTCTTCATACGTCTGGTGAAGCGTATTGAAGCCCGCGGGTGCGCTTACACCTGACTGCCCTTTCGCTGAAAATGCTCGCGCCGCTGCGGCCTCTGCGATCAACTTGCAGAAATCTCTTCTTAACATCCCTCAATGCTCCTTCTTGACCGCTTGATTCGGCCACCAATCCAAAAGCCGGTTCCAGCGCACACCTCTTTACTCCCTTAACCGTGGCGCATTCGATTTCTTACAGCGGTTTCACAGTTGCTATATCCCGAAGCCACTGCTGCAAAGTGGCATTTTCCTCAAGAAAACGCCACCTTCCGCGGCTTCGGCAAGGGCATATCAACTGTGGAACCGCTCTAGCCGAATTCGGGGTCATCGTTTTAATACCCGCTCGGGCTCCGAAAAGACCGAGCTGTGGGAAATTGTGAGTGCTGACTTGAGAACCGCGATCTCCAAAAACCTGGCACTCTTGTCGAGCTTCAAAGCGATTTGCCTATGTTGGGATTTGCGAACACTTTGTGCATCGAAAAGTCGCTTGATTGTATGGTGAATTGCGTTGCCTTTCCGGTACATGTTTCAGTTCAGCGGCAAGATGAGCTCTCTCGCGAACATGTTTTAGTCCGGCAATTGCCTTAGAGGAAGGCGACTTGCTGCGGAGCAGGAGCAGAGGAATTGATGAGGGCCCAATCGACGTCTGTACAACATGGGTAGTGTGCATTGATTACTCCGCAGTTGGGCAAACAGCGACCTTGCCGCAGCGCCCCGAGGCCATTAGGCTGTATGCTTCTCCGGCACGGTCGAGAGCAAAGCGATGCGTGACAATGTCCTCAGGGTGCAGTTCCCATCGGACAAGCCGCTCAACCAAATCCTCCATCAGCCAGGTTGAGGTTACCCAGGAGCCATAAATGGTCTTCTGGTCATGGATGATGTCGGGTGAAGGATTGAATGTGACGGTGCCACCCTCTCCGACCATGACGATCTTTCCCCACTTACGTGTGGCTCGGATCGCTGTTGATCGCGCCTCGGCGTTTGCCGAACATTCAACCGCGCGCTCTACACCATTGCCTCTTGTGAGCTCTCGAATTTTGGCGACATTGTCGGTTCCGGCAGCGATGGCCACGTCGCAAATGCCCAGGTTCAAGGCAAGCTCACGGCGCTCGGACGATATGTCAACGCCGATGATCGTTTCCGCGCCTAATTTGCGGCACAAGACCCCGGCCGCCAAACCCACGGGGCCCAGGCCCGTGATAAGGACTGCGTGGCCGCCGTCAATACCAATCTTCTGCAGCGCTTCATAAGCCGTGCCGAAACCACATGCGATCAGCGCACCATCTAAGTAAGTGAGGGAGTCAGGAAGATGAATTAAGTCTTTCTCCTCGGCAAGGAGGTACTCGGCCATGCCGCCGTCCCGCTGCCACCCATACGCCCTGCGATACTCCGCGCTGGTACAGGAAATCATGTAGCCTCTACGGCAGTCGTTACATACTCCGCAGCCTGAAATGTGATACACGATGACCCGGTCGCCCGGTTTGAAGCGACGGCAGCCCGGGCCTGCCGCGACGATGATGCCCGAGGGCTCATGCCCTGCGATGACCCCCTGATAGCCTTCTGGTCCTTTGCCGAGGTGCTCGTGGTAAATGGCCCGAATGTCGGAGCCGCAGATGGTGGAGGCTCTGACTGCGATAAGAACTTCGCCGTGACTGGGCCTGGGAACCGGAACTTCCCTGATTTCCACGGTGCTGTTTCCAGGGAGAAACGCCGCTCTCATCGTCTCTTGCACTTCTTCTAGCTCCTTGTTCTTTAGCGTTGCCGTTCGGGGCAGGGAATCGGTAGTTTCATCGTCAGTCAGCATCGCTTCAATATCGACTCGTCAAAGCCGTGCACCCTGACTCTTACAGCGGTTTCACAGTTGCTGTTTCCCGAAACCGCTGCTGCAAAGTGGCATTTTCCTCAAGGAAATGCCACCTTCCGCAGTGTCAGCAAGGGCACACAAACTGTGGAACCGCTCTAGTGTTCATGCGGGCGTGATCATCCCGTTGACATCCCACAGATCCTCCCACGATTGGTTTTCCTTCCAAAGGAAGACCTGCCCCTTGATCAAACGGCAGTTGCGGTCCAGCTTTTCGATTGCGCGCATATCCTCCGGTGTCAGCGGTTCGCCGATTATTCCCAGAATGTTGCTCAATATATTGCGCGGATTGGTTGAAAACGGAATAGGGACCTGTCCGCGCTGGACGGCCCACTTAATGCAAACGACGGCCGGATGTACGCTAAGCCTTTCGGCGATACCAAGTATCACCGGATCTTCGGTGGGCGAGGTATCTTCAGGTGTGCGATCACGTTCCGGGCGAGCAGGCGAACCAATCGGTGAGTATCCGATTGGTTGAATATGCTCTTCTAAAAGGTAGTGGAAGAACTCCGGCTGCTGAAAATGGGGATGCAGTTCCATCTCGTTAGCCGCTGGCTTGATGTGTGCATCACGGAGAAGCAACTCCATTTTTGGGATGGTCATATTCGAGGTCCCAATATTGCGGACTAGTCCCAGGTCAACCAGTTCCTCCATCTTTCGCCAGGTACGCATGTAGTTCTCGTGGATGTAGTGCACGGCATGCGAATTGCGCGCAGTTACTTCACAGCCGGGAGGATGATGATTGGGAAATGGCCAGTGAATCAAGTAGAGATCGAGGTAGTCGAGCTGCAAATCTGCCAGCGATTTCTCACAGGAGGCGATAACGTCATTCTCGCCGTGTTTGTCGTTCCAAAGCTTGGAGGTTACCCATAGATCTTCGCGACGGAGACCATTTCGAATCAGGTTGCCGAAAGCCTGACCGACCTGATCTTCGTTGCCGTAGACCGATGCGCAGTCGAAGTGCCGATAACCAATCGAAGCTGCGTATCTCACGGCTTCCCCGACCGCATGGTGAGAGACATGGTCCGAGCCAAACGTTCCAAGCCCGATCGCTGGCATTTTTGCGCCCGAATTCAATGTACGGAAAGGAATCAAAGACAAATCGACCATCGTGATGTCAAGATCCGGGTTCGCTGGAAGAGATTGCATCTTCTTCGCGGGAGCCGTTTCGTTAAACGATAACTGAAACGATAAAATCCTATTTGGCTATAATCGAAATTGTCAAGAATTAGTGTCAGGTTGACGATTGAATCCAGCAGTTTGTTCGCCAGAACTCCAGAGCCTCGAATTGTGTATGGGAGCCTATGCAAGTTAGTCAAACCTGGAAGTGGGTGATTGACATCTGGTTCGTCGGAAGGAAATTCGAGGAATGCCAACCCGCTTGAAAGACATCGCGAACGAACTGGGCCTCTCGGTTGTGACTATTTCGAAGGTACTGCGAGACCACCCGGACATTGGCGCCGAGACGCGTAAGCGCGTTTTGAAGAGGATGCGAGAGCTGAACTACCAGCCGAACTTCGCTGCTCGCTCGCTCGTGTCGGGGAAGACCTGGACCTTGGGGTTGGTAGTTCCCGACTTGTTACATCCATTCTTTGCTGATGTTGCGAAGTCCATCTCTGTTGTTGCTCGAAGGCAGGGATACAGTCTCTTGATTTCTTCTTCTGACGAAGACCCCGATCTTGAAGTGCGTGAGATCAAGCAACTGCTGGCAAGGCGAGTCGACGTCATCATCGTGGCTTCAGCGCAAAGTTCAGTGGAGTGTTTTCGCCTTATCGAGGAACAAAAGACGCCTTATATCCTCATTGACCGGCGATTCCGGGGCCTGGACGCCAATTTCGTGGGTGTGGACGACGAAGCAGTGGGAGCGCTCGCCACGTCTCACCTTATCGAGCAGGGTTGTCGCCGCGTTGCGCACATCCGCGGCCCCGAAGTCAGTACCGCAGTCGGTCGCCTGGAGGGGTACAAGCGGGCGCTGGGCTCTTATGGCCTGATGCCTCTGCCAGGGCACATTGTTTCTCTTGGCGCCTCAGGAGACCATCGAGGGGAAAAAGGAGGATATGAGGCGGCCAAGAGGCTGCTATCGATAAAGCCTCGGCCGGATGGAATCTTCTGCTTCAACGATCCGTCGGCCTTGGGAGCGATGCGCGCAATCCTCGATGCGAGGCTGCGTATTCCGCAGGATGTGGCTGTAGTTGGCTGCGGCAACCTTTCTTATTCAGACTTCCTGCGTGTTCCGCTGTCTTCAGTAGATCAGGGAAGCGACAAGATCGGAAAGTGTGCGGCTGACCTTGCGCTTGTTCTCGCGAACAGGAAGGTCAGGATAAAGTCGAAAGTTGAACTCATTTCTCCTCGAGTTGTGGTGCGCGCGTCAAGTCAACGAATTCCGATCTCTGCTCAAGCCGATTCTGTCAGTTAATCGAGTGCTGGCTTCGAGCCTGGGCGATCAACTCAAGGGCGGCCTCGGTCACGGGATCATCCGGCTTGAGCGCCTTCGCGGCCAGCAACTCCTTTTCGCCGTTGTTGAGGTCGCCAGCCTGACAGTCGATGATTCCCAGTTTTCTGTAAAGGTCAGCTTTTGCCGCGCAGTTGCCGCACGCGGTGATTGCGTCTTTCAACTGCCGAATAGCTTCTGGCCAGTCGTGAGCGGCAGCCGCTTCAACGCCGTTGTTTGCAAGCGAGTCCGCGCGGTCCAGGATGCTGCGCTCTTTCTCAACGGCGACGTAGCGAGCCATCAACTGCTCGGACTCAGCCTGATCGGTAGATTGCAGTGCGCGTGACAGGCTGAACAACGCCTGGCTGAACTTCGGATCGATCTCGATCGCCTTCCTCCAGGCCGCTATTGCCTTCGCCGTTTCGGACTCTTGCTCGAGGGATTGGCCAAGTTCATACCACGCAAAGACATTGCTGGGTTGCAGCTTGACGGTCTCTCCAAAGAGGCTGGCTGCAAGTGGGAAGTTGCTCTGCTGCTTGTCGATGAGGCCGAGAAAATACCGTGGCCCGGGCAACTGTGTGTCCAGCCGGCAGGCGGTTTCGAACTCGGGTTGCGCGTCGTTTGTGCGTCCCAGATCGTACAGAATTTGCCCGCGAAAGAAATGGGCGACACCGGACTGCGGAGCAAGGCGGACAGCCTCGCTGGTTTGCGCCAGCGCTGCAGACAGGTCGTAACTATCGGCCAGCGCAAGCGCCAGGTCCAGATGCGCCGCGGCCAGATCGGGCGCCAGTTCTGCGACCTGGCGAAGAAGCTCGATCCCTTCGCTCACCTTGCCCATTTGCACTTTCGCTTTTCCGACTGTCGACAATGTGGCGGGATCCTTTGGCGCCAGCGCGACGGCTTTGTCCAGTTCCTGCTCGGCGTCGGATTTCCTGTTCTGCTGGGCCAGAATCAATCCCAGGTTCAAATGTCCCTCCCTATAATTCGGATCGTCTTCAAGAGACTGACGAAGAAGTTTCTCAGCCGATACCAGATCGCCCTTCTTGGCGTAAAGCATCGCCAGATTTCCGCGCGCCTCCACCAGTTCAGGATCCAGATCAAGTGCGGATTCGAGCCACTTCTGAGCGGATTGCAAGTTGCCTTGCGCCAACTCGATTCTGCCCAATTCGGCCCGAACCTTGGCCAGCTTCGGGTCGATTTCGATTGCCCTGTGGAGGGTGTCTCCCGCTCCCTGCATATCGTTCATGGCTTCAAGAGCGAGCGCAAGATTATAGGCCGTCCAGGCATTATCCGGATTCTCTTCGAGCATGTGGCGATAGATCTGGGCTGCGTCTGCCGGTTTCCCAGATTGCAGCAGGTCGTTCGCCTTGGTGCCCTCCGACGCCAGTTGGCTATTTAAGGATTCTTCGCTCTGTTCTGCCCGCAACTGCTCTACGAGCTGCGTTGCCTCCTGAGTTTGACCAAGCGAGCGCAGCACAGCGACCAGCTGATACTGGGCCGACCTATCGCCGGGTTTTAGCGCGACAGCTTTCTGCAACTGAGGCAGAGCCTGGTTGGGCTTTCCCATGCGCGCCAAAACGAGTCCGAGCTGATATCGGGCCTCAAAATCGTTGGGCGCCTTGGCGGCTCCAAGCTCAAGCTCGGGCTCAGCCTTCGCATAGTCGCCCAATTGCTGGTACACCGTGCCAAGCATCACGTGCCCCGAGGGATCTGTCGGCTCCCGGCGCACATAGTCACGAGCGGGCGCAAGAGCCTCGGTATATGCCGATGAATCGATGAGAGCCTTGACTTGCGCAGCCAACACAGTCGTATCGTTGGGATTCCGGCGGGTTACCTCCTGGTATTCATCCGCGGCCTCGCGATCACGGCGCTCGTTCGCATAGATATTGCCAAGAGTGAAATAGGCTGCCGTCATGTCGGGATGACTCTTCAGCAAGTCCGTTAGAAGCCGAATCGCATCAGCCACCCCGGCGCCGTCCAAGGCCGGGAGCCCGTCAGCCTGTCTGACTTTAGCCTCCTTATATGTCGCTGTCGCCAAGGCGAGCTGTAAATCCGGAGCGTCCGGTTGAATCCGAAGGGCCTGGCGCCAGTAATCCATGGCGGCATCGTATCGTCGTTCCTTCACCAGAACTTGCGCCATCCCATCCAAAGCGCAGACCAATTGCGGGTTCACCGCGAGCGCTTCGCGATATTCGGCTACCGCCTCGGTCGGATCCTCGAGGGACGACCCGAGCGCACAATGCGCCTGAAGCAATGTGGGATCGTAATGCAGAGCCAGACGGAACTCGCTGATTGCGGCCGCAGGTTGCTGCTGACTTTGCCGAGCGAGCCCCAGATCGAAATGCGCCTCGGCTGAGCCCGGCTCCAGCCGCAAGGCCTGTTGGAAGGCCGCGACTGCACATTTCAAATCTCCCTTTTCGGCGAACCAGGCGCCCTCAGCGTCATAAACTCTTGCCGGAGGAGTGCCGGCCGGCGGGTGCGCAGCCGAGGCCGGCAGTTTGCAGGTGTCCGGCAACTGTGCTGCTGCGCGTGCGCCAGCAATTAGTAGAAATGCGCTGCAGCAAATGAGTGATCGCTTCATGATGGATCTGCTCCGATTTATGATTCCACCTTGGCCACATTCATTGCTGATTGCCGTTGCGGGGCTCGGTCACTTCGAGTATGCGATCAGCAATCACATCGTGCAACAACTGCCGCGTACCCGATGGCCAGCGGATTTCGATTTCCTTCATCACGCGCGATCTTCCCAAACCAAAATGGACACGCGCGTCGCTTGAGGCCGCATAACCTGTACTGGTGGTCGCCTCGTTGTAAAGCAACCTGCCATCATCAGTGGTGACGCGAATCCTCGCGCCAATGCCCATCCTGTTGCTTTTCGTTCCGACAAGCTTGAGCAGGATCCAGTGATTGTGCGTTTCGGTCACATTGCGGAAGACGCTGACTGGCGCTCCCAAAGCGGTCACGACGAGATCCATGCGTCCGTCGTTGTCCAGATCCCCGTAGGCAAGCCCGCGATGCGGAGCGGGCCTCGTAAAGTCGACCCCAGCAGAAGCGCTCACATCTTCGAACTGTCCGTTCCCGAGATTACGAAATACTGAGTTCGGTTCGGCGTAGCGAAAATGCCGTGAGATTTCCCCTATATTGTCGAGCACATTGCTGCGCGCCACCACCAGGTCCTTCCAACCGTCGTTGTCGAGATCGACGATGCCGTTCGACCAACCAGACATAGGCCGAGTCAGATTCGCAAGCCCACTCCCCTGGCTCGCGTTGCGAAACAGTCCCTTGCCTGCGTTGATGAACAATGGAAAAGTCTCATTTTCGATCGCGGTATGCCAGATGTCCGGTAACCCATCGTTGTTCAGATCGCGGAAGTCAGTGCCCATACCTGCAAGGGCCGTTCCCTCGTCGTTGTAGGCCACACCCGCCTGAAAGCCGACCTCCTCAAATCGCTTTCCTTCGAGGTTGTGAAACAAGAGGTTCGGGCTATTGTCGTTGGCCACAAACACGTCGAGAAAGCCGTCGCCGTCGTAATCGGCAAACGCGATCCCCATCCCTTTCCCCAGTACGGACGAGATTCCAGTCTCTGCCGAAACGTCGGTGAAGGTACCGTCGCCATTGTTTCGGTACAGTGTGTTGGGGAGTGGGGCGAAGCTGTCAGGGTGACAGTAACCGCGGCCGTCGAGACCCATGCAGACGGGTTCGTAGCGCGGGTCCCACTGGCAGTAATTTGCCACAAAAAGGTCCAGCAGTCCGTCGTTGTTGTAGTCGAACCAGCCGGCCGCGATGGACCACATCTTGCGGCCGTTATACACGGCGCCACCCAAGCCAGCTTTCGCCGTAACGTCGGTGAATGTGCCGTCGCCATTGTTATGAAAAAGCTGATTTCCGTTGACGTTGGCCAGAAACAGGTCAGGCCAACCGTCGTTGTCGTAATCACCCACGGCTGCGCCCATCCCATAACCTGCTCCTGTAACTCCGACGCGCTCGGAAACATCGGTGAAGGTTCCATCGCCATTGTTATGAAACAACCGGTTGTAATACTTCGGGCCGGTTTTCACCAGGGATGGCATCTCGGCGCCGTTCACCAGGTAAATATCCAACAGACCATCCCCGTCGTAGTCGAACAACGCAACGCCGGCAGGCATTGTCTCCGGCTGGTATTTCTCCGGGGTGGGGCAGTTCTCGACAACAAAATGTACGCCCGCTTTTTGAGCAATGTCCTCGAACCTGATGGGGGATAGCCCGACGCCCTGGCCACGCGCGCGCAAGCGAGTTCCAGTGAGAGTGAGCGCGGCAGCAGCAAGAAAGCGACGGCGATTCATCGTAATCATGCAGATTCGTTGCAGGATTTGCCCTGAGTTATTCAGGGGTTCATTCTAAATGGGCTGCACAGACGGTAGGACAGGTTGTTGATGAGAGCAGCTGCTCCTGAGCAAAAGGTAGGCCACAGTGAATGCCGGCAAGCGAGCACAAACGGACAGATACACCGGCGGAAAAGACAGCTTGGTCACAGCCGACCGCGTTCCTCACCGTGATCCTTCAGCTCGTTTTGATCGAGGCTTCTCATGCAAATGGCATCACTGCCGCGCTGTTGCAGGCGGCAGTGATGCCATTGGAACTCGAATTGCGGAGACTGACTAATAGTAGAACTTCAGACTCATCTGCAATTGTCGCGTGCACGGCTGGCCATTTTGGCATGTGCGCTCGTGTAAAACCTGCCCGAATGTTGTGTCGGTACTGGTCGTGTCCGGAACGGTGAAAACAACATTGTTGAAGAGGTTGAACGATTCGGCTCGGAATTCGAAGTATCGCTGCTCTCCGAGTCCTATGTGGAAATCACGGAACAGGGACATATCCACGTCGTTGTAATGTTGCGAAACGAAGGGGTTCACCTTTTCAGTGCCGTAGGCGTACCCGGGCACCGCGAAGGCGGCGGGATTAAACCATTCCTTCTGAGTGAGAGTACCGGCCCCGAACGGGTTTCCAACGATGTTCATTCGTTCCTGGTTGATGCCGCCCACGTTCTCCGGGTCGCCACCCGCAGTTACTGTGTACGGCTGCCCCGAAGTCTCCTGCGCAATGCCGTTCAGCGCCCATCCGCCAGCCACAGTGGAGACGAACTTGCTGGGAGATTTGTCAAATGGCGACGCCGCCGTGAATGCCACCGTAAACACATTTTCTTGGTTGAGGTCCGAGGTGCCGTAGCTGCTGGCGCGGTCGTATGGATCCTGCTCGTCGCAGCTTGCACCCAAGTTGCAGCCATCGGCGTTTGCGTGCGACAGCGTGTAGGCAGCCAGGAAGGTAACACCGTGCGTGGTGCGTTCGTTGAGGGTCACCTGCAGCGCGTTGTACCGGCTGTTGCCGACGCTCTGATCAAACCATTGCGGCTGCATGTAGGGGTATGGTCGCCTGGCTTGTTGGCTGCCGGGTCCGGGCTGAGGGACGTTCAAGGCCGGACCCCAGTCCTCGTGTCTTCCGTTCGAACCGACGTAGTTCGCGTCGAGAGTCATATTGCCCGGTAACTGGCGTTCGATGCCGGCGTTCCACTGGTCGAAAACAGGAGTCTGAAAGTTCGGATCCACCATCCATTGACTGACTTGACTGAAGTCGTTGATGGGGTAAATGATCGATCCGCCACTGCCAAACTGCAGCGGATCGGCGGCCGTAACCGTGGGAAGAGCGGCGTTCAAATTGCTGTTGTCGATGGTGTTGACCGCCGGCCAGTTCCCGCCGAAGTTCTGCGAGAGTTGCGTAATGTCCGCCCACTCGTCATAGAAGCGGCTATACGCTGCACGGATAACCGTCTTGTCGTTCAGGCGGTAGGCGAGGCCGAGCCTTGGAGCCCAGTCGGCGAGCGAGTTCTTGATCACGCGCAGACTCGGGCTGACGTAGGCGTTCGCAGGAAGCCCGCCCGGAGCAGGTGTGCTCGACGCGGTGTAGATCCCGGTCGGAATGCAGGGTGCACCCTGGGTTGCCGAGCAGTTCGGCGGGAGTGCATTGAGCTCGTACTGGCCGGTGATTGGATTGGCATTGCCCGTGTAGAAGTTCCCGCCGTGACCGGTGCCATAAATCGGGGTAAAGACCATGTCATTGCGGAAGCCGAGATTGATGGTGAGATGGGGAGTCGCCTTGAACTGGTCTTCGACGTAGATCCCGTTGATCCAGCCGCCCCAAACATCCTCGAAGATATTCCGGTAGGTGCCCCCGTTGGGAAATCCGAGCAGCAGAGACGCCCAGCTATTGCCACCGCTGCTACTTGCCCCGAGGCTTGAGGTCTGCTGCGGTTCGAAATCATCGCCGGCGTATGCGATTGGAGAGGTGAAGTTGTTGGTCTCAAAATCGGCGCCGGC
>JASHVE010000200.1 GCA_030039675.1 Acidobacteriaceae bacterium
CCCACATCAGCCTGAGCAAGAGCCGGCGCGTCGTTCACGCCATCGCCGACCATGGCGACGATGCGGCCTTCGGCCTGCAGCTTGCGGATCGCGTCTACTTTGCCCTGCGGCAGCACGCCTGCAATCACCTCGTCCAGGCCTGCCTGCTTTGCGATGGCGCGGGCGGTGTGCTCGTTGTCGCCGGTGAGCATGACGACGCGCAGATGCTCTTTGTGCAGCTTGCGGATGGCTTCGATCGAGGTGGACCGGATGGTGTCTGCTACGACAAAGACGCCAGCCAGTTTGCCGTCGATGGCGACCCAGAGCGGTGTTCCGCCTTGCTCCGCCGCACGGTGGGCGGCTTCGCTCAACGGTTCGATGGCAATGCCGGATTTTTGCAACAATGATGCGTTGCCAATGAGGATCGCGTGGCCTTCGACATTGCCGGTCACACCGCTGCCGGGGAGCGATTCAAAGGTTTGAGGCTTCGATAGCCGCACATCTTGATCGTTCGCGCGGCGAACGACTGCTTCGCCCAGCGGATGCTCGCTGGCGCGTTCGAGCGCAGCGGCGAGGCGCAGAAGATCTTGTTCCGAAAAGCCGCCGAGAGAGGAAAGCAGAATCTTTGTGACGCCGGGCCGGCCTGCGGTGATGGTGCCGGTTTTGTCGAGCACTACGGTATCAATCGTCTCGAGCCGCTGCAACGCCTCGCCGCCTTTGATGAGCAATCCGAAGCTGGCGCCGCGGCCGGTAGCGACCATTACGGCTGTGGGCACGGCAAGGCCCATGGCGCAGGGGCAGGCGATCACCAGCACGGTGACGGCGGCGGCAAAAGCCTGCATCGCGCCCGCGCCGGGGGCAAAGATGCGCCACAGCCCGAATGTGATGATCGCGCAAGCAAGCACGGACGGCACAAAGATGGCGCTGACGCGGTCGGCGAGCTTCTGAACCGGCGCGCGTGAGCCTTGCGCGTCGCGCAGCAGACGCACGATCTGCGCCAGTGTGCTTGCAGCGCCGACCATGGTGGTGCGAATCTCCAGCGAGCCACGCTGGTTGAGCGTGCCGCCGATGACGCGATCGCGCGCTGCTTTTTCAACCGGCAGCGACTCGCCGGTGAGCATGGATTCATCGACGCTGCTCTTGCCGGCGATGACAATGCCGTCGACAGGAACGCGCTCGCCGGGGCGGATGAGGACTGCATCGCCGTGCTGAATTTCTTCAAGCGGCAGATTGCGTTCCGCGCCATCGCGGAGCACGCGCGCGGTTTTGGGCTGCAATTGCACCAGCTTGCGCAGAGCGCGCGCGGTGCGGCCCTTGGCGCGGCTTTCCAGCGAGTTTCCAACCAGTACGAGGCCGATGATGAGAATGCCGGCTTCGTAGTAGACGTCGGGCGCGATGCCGTGGGAGACGAAAAAGCCGGGAGCAACGGTGATCGCAGCGGAGTAGAGAAATGCGGCTCCGGTGCCCAGCGCGACCAGCGTGTTCATGTCGGCGGTTTTATGGAGCAGGGCGGACCAGGCCTTCAGGTAGAAGCGCCGTCCTGCCCATGCGGCGATGAAGGCGGATAGAACGAGCAGGAACCAGCGCAATGTGTCGGGGCCGATCTGGTAGATCCAAGGGAAAAGAGTGCGCAGTGCGGGATCGAAGGCGCGCATGGACCAGCTCATGAACGGGTCTTCTACTCCCTTCATGGGCATCCGCTGGAGGTTGCCGGTGAGGGCCATGCTCATGAGGGGCATGGAAGCGATCATGGCGATCAGGCCGGTGGCCACACTCACCCATGCTTTGAGACGCAATTGGCGATACTCGCGCAGTTGTTCCTCGTCGTGCCTTTCCTGGGCTTCAAGGGCCGACTCGGTTGCGACGGGCATCTCGGCGCCGTAGCCAGTGCTGCGAATCTTTTCGACGAGCTCGGCCGGTGAGGTCAAATGCGGATCGAAGGTGACGGCCGCGTTGTGCAGCATGAGGTTGACGGTCGCGTCGCGGACGCCCGCTTCACCGGCGAGCGTTCGCTGGATAAAGGACTGGCAGGCCGCGCAGGTCATCCCGGTGACCGGGATGCTCACGCGCTCCAAAGCTGAGTCTGATGAGGCGGTTTTGGGGTCGTGCGCGCCTATCGCTGAAGAAGCCGGCATGTCATCCCCTTCGCTCAGCGATTCACGTGCGCCGTGAAACCGATGCGATCTACCGCAGCGACGATCTGTTCCGGGGATACGCGGGTGGGATCTGCGGCTACCGTAGCGGACCCGACTTCAACCGCGTCGACGCGGACTCCTCCGACCGCGGCAAGCGCATTCGTCACGCGCCGGACACAACCGTCACAATGCATTCCTTCAATGGACAATCTGATGACGTTTTCCATGATTGCGAAATCTCCTACATTTCTACAGATGCCTATGCCCCCCATGGGTATCCTCTATTTTTGCGCAGTTTACCTGATTTTTCAAGGACGGCGTTCGGGACGCCTTTTCGGGACTCAGGAGTCTGCGCCCGCGCGGGGCCAAAAGCGATGGCTAAGCACGATTTACTTCGCCGTCACCACGGGAAGGCTGATAAAGCTGGCCTCGTCCGGTGCGTGCCATACGCGCTGGGTCGCTCGGCGGTAATCGGCCGGTTTGGCGTCGAAGATGTTCGGGACGAAGGTTTGCGGGTTGCGGTCGTAGAGCGGGAAGAGCGTGGATTGCACCTGCACCATGATGCGGTGACCGGGCT
>JASHVE010000201.1 GCA_030039675.1 Acidobacteriaceae bacterium
GCTTTCAGATAGGCCGCATAACCGTCGCGCGTGCTCGCTGAATCCTCGCGGTTTGGTCCGTGATCGAGGAACTCACCAACAGGCACGCGCTTTACCAATTCCGGCACGCCGCCGACGTGATCGACGTGATAATGCGTAATGAGCAGGTGATCGATACGCGTGACGCCGGCGTCGCGCATCGCGGCCTGAATGCGGTCGGCGTCGCGGCCGTTGTTGCCGGGCCAACCCGTATCCACCAGCAGAGATTGTCCCGAGGGTGAGACGAGGAGCGTCGACTGACCACCTTCCACATCGATGGAATAGATGAGCAGATGTCCCGTCTTTCGCTGCGCGGAGGTGGAAATGACGGCCAGCGCGAGTGCGAAGAAGAGAAGAGCGCGAACGCGCGTGCCGCGGCGCAAGCTTGGAATGCTGGTTGAGGAGACAGTTTGCATGGCTCCAGAAGTGTAATTGAACAAGGCGGACTGCGGAAATCGGGCTGCGTGGGGATGCGCCTGCAAGAATTTCGACGCGCGCCGGATGCGGCCGGTTTTGCATCCAACTCTAAAGCAATCATCGGGCAGGAATTGTCTGCCGGGAGAAGAAGGCATGGGGCGTTTGGCAGGAAAGGTCGCGATTGTGACCGGAGCCGGCACCGGAATCGGACAAGCCATCGCGAAGCGTCTGAGTTCTGAGGGCGCGAGGGTGCTCATTGACTACGTCGGTGGTCCCGAAGGTGCACGGGAAACCAAGAGAGCCATTGAACAGGCGGGCGGCGAAGCGGAGATCGTCGCAGGCGATGTGAGCAAAATGGAGGACGTGCGTGCCATCGTCGACACGGCATGGAACCGCTTCGGCTCGGCTGATGTTCTGGTGAATAATGCGGGCATCGAGCACAAATCAGATTTTTGGGATACGACCGAGGAGGAGTACGACCGTGTGATGGCGGTGAACCTGCGCGGCGCATTTTTTTTGTCACAGGCCTTCGTGCGGCGCCTGCGTGCGGAGAAGAAGCCGGGCCGGATCGTGAACATTAGCTCCGTGCATGAGGATATGGTCTTCCCAGGCTTCTCTACCTACTGCTGCAGCAAAGGCGGAATGCGCATGATGATGCGCAACCTGGCGATGGAACTGGGTCCGCTCGGGATCACCGTGAACAATGTGGCCCCCGGCGCAATCATTACTCCCATCAATAAGGCCCTGCTTGAAGACAAGCCGAAATTGAACGCTCTTCTCAATAACATTCCGCTGGGACGGCTGGGAACTCCAGAAGATGTAGCCGGAGTGGTTGCGTTTCTGGTTTCTGACGATGCCGCGTACGTGACCGGTTCCACCTTTATCGTCGATGGCGGACTGATGAGGAACTACAAAGAACAATAAGAGTATGGCAGCGAAAATTGAAGACTACGCCTTGATTGGCGACCTGGAAACGGCAGCGCTGGTGGACAGGAACGGCTCGATCGACTGGCTCTGCTGGCCCGATTTTTCCTCCGAGGCATGTTTTGCCTCGCTGCTTGGCAGCGAAGAGAACGGGTGCTGGAAGATTATGCCGATGGAAGGCGAGTGGACGTCGTCGCGCCGTTATCGCGATCATACGTTGATTCTTGAAACGACGTTTCATCACGCAGGCGGAACCGTGCGCTTGATCGACTTTATGCCGCCGCGCGGCGTGCACTCTGACGTGGTGCGCATCGTGGAAGGCGTGCGTGGAGTGGTAAGGATGCGCATGGAACTAGCGCTGCGCTTCGACTATGGGCGCACCGTGCCCTGGGTGACGGCCACTGACGATGGAGTGCGCGCCGTGGCGGGACCGAATCTCGCCATTCTCCATGCTTCCGTTCCTGTGCACGGCGAGAACCTGACCACTGTAGCTGAGTTTGAAATGCGCAAAGGAAAACGCGTATGGTTTACGCTCACGCACGGGTGCTCCTACCTTCCTGCCCCGAAGAAGATCAGTTATCGGCGCGCGCTTGGCGACACGGAGCGCATCTGGAAGCGTTGGACCTCGCGGTTCCGGTTCCGGAGCAAATATCGTCAGGCCGTAGAGCGGTCGCTCATCACGCTCAAGGCGCTCACCTTCCGGCCTACGGGCGGCATTGTGGCTGCAGCCACCTGCTCACTGCCGGAAGCGATCGGCGGCGTACGCAACTGGGATTATCGCTACTGCTGGCTGCGCGACACCACGTTCACGCTGCTTGCGCTCGCCAACGCCGGCTACTTTGATGAAGCGGTGGCGTGGCAGGACTGGCTGTTGCGCGCGCTGGCCGGCAGCCCTGACCAGGTGCAGATCATGTATGGGCTCAAGGGCGAGCGCGAGATCGAAGAATGGGAGGCGGACTGGTTGCCGGGATACGAAAATTCGCGCCCGGTGCGCATCGGCAATGCAGCCGCCAAACAAGTGCAGTTGGACATCTTCGGAGAGATGCTCGACTCGTTCTATCATGCGCAAGGCAGCATGCACCGCCACGATGAGAGCGATTTTCGCGTCCTGGTGCGGCTGATCGAGCGGCTCGAAAAAATTTGGAAGGAGCCGGACTACGGCATCTGGGAGACGCGCGGCAGCCCGCAGCAGTTCACGTATTCCAAGATGATGGCTTGGGTCGCCTTCGATCGCGCCGCGCTTCTCGCCGAGCACATGAGGTACGATGCTCCGATCGAACGATGGAAGACTATACGCGACGCGATCCACGAGGAGATCTGTGCGAAGGCCTACAACAAAAGGAAGAAATGTTTTGTGCAGGCATATGGCTCGAACCAGCTCGACGCTGCACTCCTGCTGATGCCGCTGGTAGGTTTTTTGCCGGGCACGGATCCGCGCGTAAGGGCAACTGTGAGGTCGATTGAGCGCGAACTGATGCCCGATGGCCTGGTGCTGCGCTACAACACGGCCAAGGTGAATGACGGCTTGCCGCCGGGCGAAGGCGTCTTCCTCGCCTGCAGCTTTTGGATGGTCAGCAGTCTCAAGGCGATCGGCCGCAATCGCGATGCGCGCAAGCTGTTCGACAGGCTCCTGAAGCTGCGTAACGATCTTGGCCTGCTTTCAGAAGAGTATGACATTGGGCGCAAGCGCCTGGTAGGCAATTTTCCGCAGGCCTTTTCCCACATCGCTCTGGTCAATGCTGCCTTCCATCTCGACGGAACGCAAGTGCGCGAACGCGCCTATCGCCATGTGCAGCATCAGCAGGCGAAGGGTGCTTCTAAGCCTGCCCCAAACGGACCGGGCAAATCCGCGCCTAGGGCGCAGAGGCCCTGACTCAACTGTGGATGCCGGGCTCTTGTTGGCCTCTGCTGCTAAAATAAAGACTGCCGTTTTATGCGGCAATTGGCTGTTTTCGCCCTCTTTTGCAAACCGACGGGCCGCATGGCCGAACTCGTGAAAAGGAAAAAGTCGCACCTGTGAGCCAGACGATACGCAATATCGCCATCATCGCCCATGTCGATCACGGAAAAACCACGCTGGTGGACGCTCTGTTGCGCCAGGCAGGCACCTTTCGCGCTAATGAGCAGGTAGCGGAGCGCGTGATGGACTCGAATGAACTGGAGCGCGAACGCGGCATCACGATCCTTGCCAAGAACACCGCGATCAACTACGGCGGCGGCAAGATCAACATCGTCGACACGCCCGGCCACGCCGACTTCGGCGGCGAGGTAGAGCGCGCTCTCAAGATGGTGGATGGCGTGATGCTGCTGGTCGATGCCGCCGAAGGACCATTGCCGCAGACGCGCTATGTGTTGTCGAAGGCGCTCGAAGCCAAGCTGCCGCCGATTGTGGTCATCAACAAGATCGATCGTCCCGATGCGCGCCCGCAGGAAGTGCTGAACGAAATTTACGATCTTTTCATCGATCTCGATGCCGACGAGCACCAGCTCGAATTTCCGGTGCTTTACGCTGTGGCAAAGGCTGGCACGGCGACCACTGATCTGGCGACGCCGGGCGCGGATCTGCAGCCGCTCTTTGAAGCGATTGCGAACACCATCCCCGCCGCCACCGGCGATGCTGACGGCGCGCTACAGATTCTCGTCACCAATCTTGACTATTCCGAATACTTCGGCCGCATCGCCATTTGCCGCGTCTTTCAAGGCACGCTGCACGTGGGCGATGAAGTGAACATCTCCAAGCGCGATGGTGCGCTTTACAAAACGCGCATCACAAAATTATTTACTTTCTCCGGTCTCAAGCGGATTGAGATTACCGAAACCACAATGGGCGACATTGTGGCTGTCGCCGGCGTCGAAGGCATAACAATTGGCGAAACCATTACCGGCGTGGACAATCCTGCGCCGCTACCGCTGATTGTCATCGACGAGCCGACGATCGCGATTCAGTTCAGCGTGAACAACTCGCCCTTTGCCGGCCGCGAAGGCTCGTACGTCACCAGCCGCAATCTCCGCGAACGGCTCGAAAAAGAACTGCTCACCAACGTGTCGATTCGCGTGGAAGAGACGGGCTCCCCCGATAGCTTCAAGGTGCTGGGCCGCGGCGAACTGCAGCTCGCGATTTTGATCGAAATGATGCGCCGCGAAGGTTTCGAGCTCATGGCCGGCCGTCCGGAGATCGTCACGCGGATGGTTGACGGCGTGCGCATGGAGCCGGTCGAGCATCTCACCATCGACGTGCCCGAGCAGTACACCGGCGTGGTGATCGAAAAGCTCGGGCCGCGCAAGGGCGAAATGACCAAGATGCACAATCACGGCTCAGGCCGTGTCCGCCTGGAGTTCCGCGTGCCCAGCCGCGGGCTCATCGGGCTGCGCAGCGAGATGCTTACTGAAACGCGCGGCACCATCGTGATGAACTCGCTCTTCGACGGCTACATTCCCTATCAGGGCGAGATTCCACAGCGGCCCACGGGCGCTCTGATCGCCGACCGTCAGGGTGTGACCACGACTTACTCGCTCAATGGCCTGCAGGAGCGTGGCATTCTGTTTGTGAGCGCAGGCGTGGACGTGTATGAGGGCATGATCGTCGGCGAGCACTCGCGCGACAACGACCTCGACGTGAACGTGGTGCGCGAGAAGAAGCTCACCAACATGCGTGCCTCGAGCGCGGACGAGGCCATTCGATTGGTTCCGGTAACGACTCTGAACCTGGAACAGACCATCGAGTTCATCGCCGACGACGAACTGGTCGAAATCACGCCGAAGTCGCTGCGCCTGCGTAAGAAGATTCTGCAAGCCAACCGACGCCCCAAGCGCTGGGAAAAGGCCGAGCAGTTCAGCTAAAGGCGCCGCTTCGCTTCCAGAACCCGCTCCAGCGCCTGTTCTGCTGTGGCGCCGGTCGCGGAAAGGTGCCCCATCTTCCGCCCGGCGCGCGGCGTGCGCTTCTCGTAAAGATGCAGTTTCACGCTGGGCACTTGCAGGGCAGCGGCAAAATCCGGCTCACCGTTCAACCACACATCACCAAGCAGATTCACGATCGCGGCAGGCGCAATCAACTCCGTTGACCCAAGCGGCAGATTGCACGCTGCACGCACGGCCTGCTCAAACTGACTTGTGACGCAGCCGCGCTCGCTCTGGTGATAACTGTTGTGCGGCCGCGGCGCCATCTCGTTGACGAGGAGCTCGCCTTGCCGCGTGATAAAAAATTCAAGGCACAACAGTCCTTCGATGCCGAGCCTGGCAATGATCGCTGCAGCCAGCTGTTCTGCGCGCGATTCGAACTCGGGTGAGATACCCGCCGGCAGCACGCTCCAGGCGAGGATCTGATTTTCGTGGTGATTGCGCGCAGCGGGATAAGTGCGCACCTCGCCCGAAGGATTGCGTGCGGCCATCACACTGATTTCACACTCGAGGTCGAGCGCTTTCTCGGCGACAGATGGCCGCGCGCCGAGATTCCTCCACGCTTCTCCAAAATCAGGGCCGTCCGCAGGACCAACGCGCGCCTGTCCGCGCCCGTCGTAACCGCCGCGGCCGATCTTCAAAAACACTTGCCCATCCAACGCGGGGATGGCCGCATTCAGATCCGCTTCGGTGCGCACTACGCGGAACGGGCCGACGGGAAAATCATTTTCCGCCAGCCAGATCTTCTGCAGCGTCTTGTCTTGAATGATGCGAACGGGCTCTACGCCTGGCCGCAATGGTGCAAGTTCAGCGACAGCCGAAAGCGCGTCGACACCGATCTGCTCGATCTCCAGTGTTACGGCATCGGCGCCCATTGCGAGGCGCCGCGCGGCGTCCGCATCATCCCATCGGCCCACGATGCATTCGTCCACCACAAAGCTTGCCGGGCAGGCGGGCTCGGGATCCATCACACGCACGCGGTAACCCATGGTGCGTGCGGCCATCGCCGTCATGCGCCCCAACTGCCCGCCGCCGAGAATCGCGAGCAGGCCGCCGGGTTTCACAATCGAAGGGCTCATCGCGACAGTAGCTTGTGGATCGCTGCTCAACCGGGTAGCTCCTGATCGAGCACTTCCTGCGTGCGTGCTGCGCGCCAGGCCGAGAGCCTCTCGTAGAGCGCAGCATCGGCGCCGGCGAGAATTTCGGCTGCGAGCAGCGCGGCATTCGCCGCGCCGGCTTTGCCGATCGCCAGCGTGCCCACCGGAACGCCTTTCGGCATCTGCACGATCGACAGCAGGGAATCCATGCCATTGAGCGACGTAGCAGGAACAGGAACGCCGAGAACCGGAACCAGCGTCTTGGCCGCGAGCATGCCGGGCAGATGCGCCGCACCGCCGGCTCCGGCAATGATCGCGCGCAGGCCGCGCTCGCGCGCAGTTTCAGCGTAGCGAAACA
>JASHVE010000202.1 GCA_030039675.1 Acidobacteriaceae bacterium
GCCGTGCAAGGTGGCCTTTTCTTGAGGAAAAGGCCACTTAAACATCTTCCTTCGGTATACACAAATTCGGGAACTGCCATAACAAACGGCCCGGGTCAGGCGGTAATCTGCCCTTCGCCGGGCTTCGCTTCGGCGAAGAGCCAGCCATAGAGGGCTACGCCGATGTAGCAGGCGACTGGAACGAGATACGCAATCTGATTCCCAGCCCGGTCGGAGAGTATGCCCATCATCTTGGTGAGCACCGCACCGCCCAGGATCGCCATGACCAGCAGCGATCCAGCTGTCTTGGTCTTCTCGCCCATGCCTTTCAGTCCGAGGGCAAAAATCGTCGGGAACATGATGGACATAAATAAGCTCGTGGTCAGCAGGCATCCCACGCCCACCCAACCGGGATGCACCACTGCAACCAGCGCGAGTACCACGTTGATGATGGAGTAGAGCACCAGCATCAGCCGCGCGTGGAAGTGGCGCATCAGCCAGGCCGAGCTGAAACGCCCGACAGCGAAGGCCGCCAGGGTTCCGGTCAGCATGTAGCCTGCCGCTTTGTCGCCGACGCCGGTGGCTGACTCTACATAGGGAATGAAGTAGCTCCACGTGCCGACTTGCGCACCAACGTAGAGAAATTGGGCGATCACCGCAAAGACAAAGTGCGGCTGAAACAGGCGCACATGTTCAACCGGCACGTCCATATCCACTGCCACCTCTTCGCCGCCAAGGACTGGAAACTTCGTCATCAGGATCAGGAACGCCCAGAAAAATGCCACGGCGCCCAAAACCAGATAAGGTGCCACTACGCGCAAGGTTTCGGAGTGGAGATAAGCCTGATAAGTGCCCGCGGCCTGCATGGATGCGATCTGGGCATCGCTTAACTTGATGCCTGAGAAGATGAACACGGTTCCGATCAGGCCAGCTGTGATGGAGCCCAGCGGGTTAAAGGCCTGCGAGAGGTTCAAGCGGCGTTCGCTGGATCCTGCCGGCCCCAGTTGTGCGATGAAAGAGTTGGAACCAGTCTCAAGAAAAGAGAGACCGCTGGCAATTACAAATTGCGCGACCAGGAAAAACGTATAGAGCCCGGCCTGCGCCGCTGGGTAGAAGAGCCAGCATCCGCTGCCGAGCAGGCAAAGGCCGGTCACGATCCCTGTCTTATAGCCGAAACGCCGCATCAACTGCGCGGCCGGAAAGGCCAGTGCGAAATACCCCAGGTAAAACCAGATCTGGACGCCCGCAGCGCTCGACCGGTTGATGTTGAACGACTTCATGAACTGCCGGATAAGGATGTCGTTGAGGTTGTTCGGAATCGCCCACAAGAAGAAGAGCACCGTGACAACCAGGAAAGGCAACATTCTCCCGGTGGGAATCAATGCAGCTTCAATATCCTCGTCGTTCGGGGATGACACATTTCGTGCGCCGACCGGCCCTGCAGAGATGCTCAAGTGGATTCTCCTTTCAGGCGCAGGCCCACGAAAGCCGAACGTATACGTTTCCGGAATCGATTCCGAAGCCCGTGCCTGATCGCTCCACCCTTTCTAACCAATTCGCGCGTACTATGGCAACTGCTATTAAGCAGTTCGCCGTTTTCGCGTCCGATTCAAAGCACGCGCGCGAGCCATCTGCCGGTATGCGAGTGCAGATTGCCGGCAATGTCTTCCGGCGGGCCCTGGGCAACGATCTTGCCGCCGCCGGAGCCGCCCTCCGGCCCAAGATCGATCACCCAGTCCGCGCTCTTGATCACATCCAGATTGTGCTCGATCACAATCAGCGACCCGCCGCCGTCGATCAGCTTGCGAAACGCGGTCAGCAGCTTTGACACATCATCGAAGTGAAGTCCCGTAGTAGGCTCATCGAGGATGTACAGCACGCGGCTCGCCTGCGAAGGCTTGGCACTCGAATTTGCGGCACGCACCGCAGCAAGATGCGCCGCCAGTTTCACGCGCTGGGCCTCGCCGCCGGAGAGTGTCGTGGCCGACTGCCCCAGGCGCAAATAACCGAGTCCGATCTCGTCGAGCACTGCAAGTTTTTCCAGCAGCCGCGTCTGCCCAGCGAAGAAGCGCAGCGCCTCTTTGACCGTCATCTGCAGCACTTCGTGGATGTTCTTGCCCTTGTACTGTACCTCGAGAATCTTCGGCTGGTAGCGCGTGCCGTTGCAATCCTCGCACGGCAGTTCGACGTCGGCCAGAAACTGCATCTCCACCGTCACAGTGCCGTCGCCCTCGCAGGTATTGCAGCGGCCGCCGGGCACGTTGAAGGAGAAATGCCCCGGCGTAAGCGAGAGTCGCTTGGCCTCAGGCTGTGCAGCAAACAGCTCGCGAATTAAATCGAAGCCCTTGATATACGTAATGGGATTTGAGCGCGGCGTGCGTCCGATCGGCGTCTGGTCCACCAACACCACATCGTTGAGCCGCTCCACTCCGGTGAGCGACGCAAAGGAGCCTGCGGGATCGCTGCCATCCGTCTGGCCGAGCGCCCGCGCTACGGCGCGATAGAGGACCTGATGCACCAGCGTCGACTTACCGGAGCCGGAAACGCCGGTGATGGCGACAAGCAAGCCGAGCGGGATCTCCACATCCAGCCCGTGCAGATTATTCGCACGCGCGCCGCGCAGTACCAGCTTTTCGCGGCCGGGAGCACGCCGGCGAGTAGGAACGGGAATCGAAATCTTACCGGAAAGATACCGGCCGGTGAGCGAGTTGGGATTCGCTTCGATCTCGGCTAATACCCCGTCGGCAAGAATCTTGCCGCCGAACTCGCCCGCGCCCGGGCCCAGATCGAGCAGATGATCGGCCGCCCGCAGCACATCAGGATCGTGTTCGACCACGAGAATCGTGTTACCCAGGTCACGAAGCTCTTCCAGGATGCGGATCAGCCGCGACGTGTCGCGCGTGTGCAGGCCGATCGAGGGCTCATCCAGCACGTAGAGTGCGCCCACCAGCCGTGAGCCCAGCGAAGTGGCAAGCTGGATTCGCTGCGCTTCACCACCGGAGAGCGTAGAAGCCAGCCGGTCGAGCGTGAGATACTCGAGGCCCACCGCATCGAGAAAACTTAGCCGCTGACGCACCTCTTCGAGGATGGGTCCGGCGATTTCCTCCTGCATCGGTGTGAGCTCGAGCGCGTCGAAAAACTCTTTGGCCTGCGCAATCGTCAGCGCGGAGGCCTGGCAGATGTTCTTGCCATTGAGCCGGACAGCACGCGCCTCGGCCCGCAGCCGCTGGCCGCGGCAATCCGGGCACTCCGCGTAACCGCGATACTTGCTCAGCATCACGCGTACGTGGAGCTT
>JASHVE010000203.1 GCA_030039675.1 Acidobacteriaceae bacterium
CGCAATACCTGGGCGCCGCTCTATGCGACGGGCAAGATTAGCAAAGTGGACGGTCGGTGGGGCGTTGCGATCACCAAGAGTCATTACCAGGATCACCGCGCGAAGTTTCTATTGGGGCAGGGTACGGGCGACAACTCGCTTGAGGGGGACGAGGCGCTCGGCCCGCGCGGCATCATCCGCTACGCCACGCTCGAAGAGTTCAAGGCCAACCCGAACTTCGCGCACGAGGGCGACACGCACGAAACGCCCAGCCTGGACACCTCGCTCTTTCCCAACTGGCCGTACAACGAAGCCTACGCTTGGGCGATGTCTGTGGATATGAACAGCTGCACGGGCTGCAATGCTTGCATCGTGAGCTGTTATGCAGAGAACAACATTGCTGTCGTCGGCAAGCAGCAGGTGCGCATCGGCCGCGACATGCAATGGCTCCGCATCGACACCTATTACGAAGGCGATCTGGCGGCGCCGCGGGCGCACTTCCAGCCCATGGCCTGCCAGCAATGCGAAAACGCTCCCTGTGAAGAGGTTTGCCCGGTAGGAGCCACGGTGCACACGCCTGAAGGCCTCAACATGATGGTCTACAACCGCTGCGTGGGTACGCGCTATTGCTCGAACAATTGCCCGTACAAGGTGCGCCGGTTCAACTTCCTGCTCTACTCCGATTACGAGACGCCGAGCCTTGCGCTGATGCGCAATCCGGATGTAACGGTGCGCTCGCGCGGCGTGATGGAGAAGTGCAACTACTGCGTGCAGCGCATCCAGGCGGCCAAGATCGAGGCCGACAAGGAAAACCGCCTTGTCCGGGACGGCGAAATTATTACGGCTTGCCAGCAGGCGTGTCCGGCGCAAGCCATTACCTTCGGCAACATCAACGATAAGCAGAGCCGGGTGGCGAAGCTGCGTGCGATGGAGCGCAGCTATCAGGTGATTGCCGACATCAATACCCGTCCACGGACCACCTATGTGGCCGAAGTTCTGAATCCGAGTCCTGAATTCGAAGAAACGCCGGTGGAACACGCGCCGGCAAAGGGTTGAAGCGGCGATGGCAACCAGCGAACTGAAAACCAAAGACCCTGGGATTGATCCCGCGACCGGTGAATTCCGGGTTGTCGGGCCGGGGCAGACCTTCCGGTCGATCACCGAGAAGATCTCGAGCATCGTGCTCACCCCGCGTACGCCGCTAGGCTGGTTTGCCTACTTTGCGGTGGCAGGCGCGGGCGCGACGATGCTTCTCGTGGCCGTGACCTGGCTGTTCCTTGTCGGCGTCGGCATCTGGGCGATCACGATGCCGGTGGCGTGGGGATTTGCCATCATCAACTTTGTCTGGTGGATCGGTATCGGCCACGCCGGCACGCTGATTTCCGCCATTCTGCTGTTGTTCAAGCAGCAATGGCGCAACTCGATCAGCCGTTTCGCCGAGGCGATGACGATCTTCGCCGTCATGTGCGCTGCCCTGTTCCCGCTGATTCACGTCGGCCGCCCGTGGCTGGGATATTGGCTGTTCCCGCTGCCGTTCACCATGACGGTGTGGCCTCAGTTTCGCTCGCCGCTGATGTGGGACGTCTTCGCGGTCTCAACCTACGCGACGATCTCGGTGGTCTTCTGGTACATCGGAATGATCCCGGACTTTGGGACCTTCCGCGACCGGGCGAAATCGAAGGCGGCCCAGTATTTTTACGGCATGCTCGCAGTGGGCTGGCGCGGATCCGTGCGTCACTGGATGCGCTATGAGACGGCCTCGTTGCTGCTGGCCGGCCTGGCAACACCGCTGGTGCTCTCAGTGCATACGGTCATCAGCTTCGACTTTGCTGTAGCGGTGCTTCCCGGGTGGCATACGACGATCTTTCCGCCCTACTTTGTGGCGGGCGCCATCTACTCGGGCTTCGCCATGGTGCTTACGCTGGCCATTCCCCTGCGCAAGTACTACCACCTGGAACAGCTGGTGACCGAGCGTCATATCGACAACATGGGCAAGCTGATGCTGGTGACCGGGTTCATCGTGGGGTACGGATACGGCATGGAAGCCTTCATGGCCTGGTATTCGGCAGACCACTGGGAGGCCTTCACGTTCTGGAACCGGGCGTTCGGACCTATGGGCTGGTCCTACTGGCTCCTGCTTACGTTCAACCTGTTCATTCCGCTCACGACGCTCTGGTCGCGCAAGCTGCGAACCAACATCGCGTTTATGTTTGTTTTGTCGATCGTCGTGAATACGGGTATGTGGTTTGAGCGCTTCGTCATCGTTGTGACCAGTCTCACGCGCGACTTCCTGCCCTCGGCATGGGGCACGTATCGCGCAACCAAGTGGGACTACATGACCTTCTTCGGAACAGTAGGGTTTTTCCTCTTCATGTTCCTGCTGTTTGTCCGCTTCCTTCCCATGATTCCGATGAATGAAATCCGCGTGCTGCTGCCGCAGGCCAAGATCAAGCCCAAGGTGACGGCGGAGGCTGGTGACTGATGCAGTTCTCCAATGGGTGCAATTCGAAACTGAGTACATCGAGTGTTGTTTTTCTTAAGAAGACGACACCTTCAATGACGCTTGCAAGGGCAAGCGGATTGGGGGAACTGCACTGATATGCCTGCACGCGAAGGAACTTACGGCCTGCTGGCCGAATTCGACACGCCCGGCGATCTGGTCCGCGCTGCGCGCCAGGCCCGCCAGGATGGCTGGCGGCGGCTGGATTGCTATACGCCGTATCCTGTGGAAGAGGCCGCTGAGGCTATCGGCTTCCATCGCAACAAGGTGCCGCTCGTGACCCTGATCGGCGGCCTGATGGGGGGCGCGGCCATGTTTTCGCTGGAGACCTGGATCTCGGTGCTGGCGTATCCGCTGAATATCGCCGGGCGCCCTACGTATTCATGGCCGGCGTTTATCGTTCCGGCCTACGAGTGGACGATTCTTTGGGCGGGCCTGTCGGCCGCCTTCTGCATGCTCGCGTTGAACGGCCTGCCGGCGCTCTATCATCCGCTTTTCAATGCGCCGAACTTTCGTGACGGCGCGACCACAGACAAGTTCTTTCTCTGCCTCGAAGCGCTCGATCCGAAGTTTGATCTCTCAGAGTCGAAGGCCTATCTCCAATCGTTTCAACCGGTATCAGTTGTGGAGGTGGAGTACTGATGAACCTTCACAGGGAACAGGGACCAGGGAACAGGGAACAGATTGGGCGCCGGATGCCCCATCCTTTCGCGGCTTTATCGCGAAAGGGTGGGAGACCACTCTCTCTCGCAGCAATAGCCTGCATGCTCCTCGTCGCCGGGTGCCGGCAAGACATGCACAATGAGCCGAAGATGATTCCGCAGCGCGGAACGTCGTTTTTCGCCGATGGGCGCGGCGCGCGTCCCCAGGTGGTGGATACCGTCGCCCGCGGGCAACTGGATGAAGACAGCTACTTCTATACTGGACTGGTCCAGGGTCCGAACGGCTACCGGGAAGAACAGGATCTGATGCCGTTCCCGGTTACCATGCAGGTGCTCAAGCGCGGGCAGGAGCGGTTCAACATCTATTGCACGCCGTGCCACTCGCGCGTGGGCAATGGACTGGGAGAGATTGTAGACCGCGGGTACAAGCCGGCGGCCAATCTGCACGACCAGGTGCGCAGGTCGCAGCCAGTATCGCACTACTTCTACGTGATGACCCACGGCTACGGCGCCATGCCCGACTACTCGGCGCAGCTCACGCCTGCAGATCGTTGGGCTGTCGCGGCTTACATTCGGGCACTGCAGCTGAGCCAGGCGGCCACCCTGCAGCAGGTGCCCGCCGGTGTGCAGGTGAGGAGCCTCAAGAGCGTCGCGGAAGAAGAGGGGCATCCCGAGTACGCGCAACCTTGGACGCTGCCTGCAACCGCGGTACAACCTTACAAACCCGTGGCCAGCGAGGGAACTCCGGCCATGGCTCCGGCCAACCCGGCGGACCCCAAGATTTCGATTCCCGTAAGCAAACCGGCCGGACCGGCCGCCAAGTAAGGACTCTACGGAATGGCTCAAGCATCGCACAGCAAATCGCTTCCCGCGGATCTCAGCGCGCCTCCCTTTGTGGATGGCTGGAAGAGCCGCGCGCTGATGGTCGGAGCGATCTTTTCGGTAATTGCCTTGATTCTGGCGTTTCTAGGCCAGGCGGAGGACGGGCTCGGCTGGGATCACGTGCTGCGCGCCTGGGTGCTCGGCCTGATGGTCACCTTCGGGTTTGCCGTGGGCGGGCTGGCGCTGCTCATGGTGCAGTATTGCTCCGGCGGCAAGTGGGGCCTGCTGCTACGCCGGCCTCTCGAAGCGATGAGCCGCACGCTTCCGCTGGTGTTTTTCTACTGGGTCGTCACGGCTGTTTTCATGAAGAAGCTTTATCTGTGGGCGGCCATCAGCGATCCGCGAGCGGCGCTCGACCAGGGCCTCATCAACGAAATACAAGCCCATTGCATCGAATTTAAGCGAGCGATGCTGAATCCGGCGACGTTTGTCTGGGCCGGGCTGGTCTGCTTTGCCATCTGGGCCTATTACACGTGGCGGCTCAATTTTTTAGCGCGCAAGCGGGATGCGGATTCGCCGGCAAATACTCCTTATTGGATCAAGAAATTCGAGAATATTTCCGGGTTCGGCATTGTCGTTTACGCGGTGACCATGACGGCGGCGTCGATCTACTGGGTGATGTCGATGGACGTCACATGGTTCTCGACCGTGTACGGTCTGCTGTACCTGGTGGAGCAAGGGTTCCAGGTGCTGGCACTGGCGATCATTGTCTCCCTGGCGCTTTCGAAGGCCGAGCCTTACAAGACCATCCTGCGTCAGACAGAACAGCACGATCTGGGCAAACTCACCTTTGCCTTTGTGATGCTGAATATCTATCTGAACTTCGGGCAGTTCCTCATCATCTGGTCGGGCAATCTTCCCAACGAGATCAGCTGGTACCTGGACCGCATTCGCGGCCATTGGGGCGTGATTATTACGCTCGATTTTATATTCCATTGGCTGATTCCCTTCTCCATGCTGCTCTCGCGCGACATCAAGCGCAACAAGAAGCGGCTGACGCGGGTGTGCCAGTTCATGATTTTCGCCGTCGCGTTCAACCAGTTCTGGCTCATCGAGCCGAACTTCAAAGACGCCGCGCGCAATCTGCACTTCAGCTGGGGAATTCTCGAGTACGCCGTGGTGCCGGTGGCCATGACGGCCTTCTGGGTAGCGTACTTCTGCATCCAGCTCAAATCGCGTGCGCTGGTGCAAGTCAACGATCCGCATCTGGCGGAGATTCTGGAGCCTGAGCATGCCCACGCATAACGACCAAACACCGCACGGCCATAAGCGCGAGGAGATTGACGCTTCTCTTGGTTACGAGCAGAGCGACGTCAAAGTCACGGGCATCCTGGTGTTCATTGTTGCGATGGGCATCTTTGTGGTGGTGACTGCGGTGACCTGCTACGGCATCGGCAAGGTCTTTAACGCCTACCTGAACAAGGAAGACGGACCCAACAGCAAGTGGACCCAAACGGTGGATGTGAGGCAGCTTGGCAATCTGCCCTCGAGCCCGGAGCTGCAGAACAAGATCGCGGAGATGACCAAGAGCTTTCCAACACCGCGGTTGCAGCTGGATGACGGCAACCAGGACATAGCCGATCTGCACGCACGGGAAAATCTCTTGCTCGACAACTACACCTGGATCGATCAGTCGAAGGGTACGGTGCGGATTCCGGTGGAGCGCGCGATGGAGATCATCGCCCGGAGCGGATTGCCGGTTGCTCCGGCCGCGCAGACTGCGCCGCTGATGACCGGCGACAGCCGGCCGGTGGTGCCGATGCCGCTGACCAACGGCTTTGCGCCGACGACCTACGAGCAGGAGCAGGCCGCCGCACAGGCCACTACGGCGGTGCGTAACGAGGCGCAAGCTGTGCCAGCCGGGCAGTAGCACGAAGCCGGCAGTTGCGGCCGCATGGGAGCGAAGGGAACGGACGAGATGCACAAGGCAGAAACAATCCGGAAAAGCAGGCTGGGAGCGGCAGCCGCTGCTGCGGCGATTGTCCTGTGCCTTGCCTGTGCCGCATCGACAGCTTTTGGGCAAGTTTCGAGCTACGGCGACAAATCAGAGGGGCCGGCCAACAGCCAGCCTTCGGTTCTGGGTGGAGTGGGCGTCGACCAGCACCTCAATACGCAGCTTCCGCTCAACCTCACGTTTACTGACGATATGGGGAAAGTAGTCCCACTGGGCAGCTACTTCGGCAAGCGGCCGGCGATCCTGGCGCTGGTGTATTACCAGTGCCCGATGCTGTGCTCGGAAGAGCTGAACGGTCTTACGAGCGCCCTGCAGATGGTGCGGTTTGTCCCCGGCAAGGACTTTGATGTGATTGTCGTAAGCATCGATCCTACGGAGAGCACGGATCTGGCCGCCGCTAAGAAGCGCACCTATCTTACGCGCTACGGACATCCGGAGACGGCCAACGGATGGCACTTCATGACCGGTACGCAGGCCAATATCGACGCGCTCACGCGCGCCGTGGGCTTCCGTTACGTCAAGATTCCGGGGCCCGACGGCAGGCTGACGCAGTTCGCGCATGCCAGCGCGATCCAGATTGTGACCCCGGAAGGCAAGCTGGCCCAGTACTACATGGGCGTCGAGTATTCGCCCAAGGACCTGCTGCTGGGACTGGATGAGGCGTCGTCCAACCGCATCGGGTCGCCGGTGGATAACATTCTCACCTACTGCTACCACTACGATCCTCACACCAACACGCATTCGCTGATCATTGCGCGCGTTGTGCAGCTTGGGGGGCTTTTGACGGTGTTGCTGTTGGGTGGATTTATGGCATTGATGTTTCGCCGCGACTACAAGCAGGGGCACACGGTTGGAGTAGACGCGCATGCACACGCTAAAAGGTGAACGGATAACGGAATGAGCCACATCAGTCCAGTACTCTGGCAGTTTCTCGTCAAGTGGTTGACGAATTTCGCGCTGTTTCCGCCCGAGGCGTCGAAGATCGCGCCGCAGATGGATGCGTTGTATTTCTTCATGGTCCTGGTCAGCCTCGTGGGCCTGACGATCGTCGTATTGCTGATTGTCGGTTTTTCTATTCTTTACAGCAAGAAACGCCATCCTGAGGCCGTGCAGATCGAGGGGTCGACTCTGCTCGAGGCTACCTGGACGATCATTCCGCTGGGCCTGTTTTTGATCATGTTCGTTTGGGGCGCACTGCTCTACTTTCGCATCTATACGCCTCCGGCGAATGCCATGAACATTTACGTGGTCGGCAAGCAGTGGATGTGGAAGGCTGAGCATCCGGGAGGCCAGCACGAGATCGACTCGCTTCACGTTCCCACGGGCCAGCCCGTGCAGCTGACGCTGATTTCGCAGGACGTGTTCCACAGCTTCTCGATTCCCGCTTTTCGCGTAAAGCGCGAAGCGATTCCGGGCCGCTACAGCTCTGTCTGGTTCGAGGCCACCACGCCCGGCACGTATCATCTCTTCTGCACGCAGTATTGCGGCACCAACCATTCGCAGATGATCGGCGAGGTGGTGGTGATGACGCCGGACGATTTCAGGAAGTGGCTGCAGGGCTCAACCAGCGGTCACTCGCTGGCGCAGGATGGCGAACGGCTCTTCGCCAGCCTGAGCTGCAACGCCTGCCATAACCCACGGCCGGACGCCCGCGGGCCGAACCTGGTGGGCGTGTACGGCTCGCGGCTTACCTTGTCCACCGGCCAGACCGTGACCGTGGATGATGCCTATCTGCGCCAGGCGATCTTGAACCCGTCGCAGAACATTACCCAGGGCTATGCGCCCATCATGCCCACCTATCAAGGCCAGATCAGCGAAGAGGGCGTCTTCGCGCTGGTTGAGTATCTGAAGAATCTACAATCGGATTATCGTATTCAGCAAACCCTGAACACGACCGTTTTGCCTGCGAACAGTGAAGGCAATGCGGCCGGGCAGGCCCCCGCCGCGCAAAAAGCCGGCGGACAAGGGGAGGTTCAACAATGAGCGCAGCGACGATCGTCAGTCTTCCTGATCAGGCCACGGCCAGGATTCCGAAGATGAATTTCCTGTCCAAGGAGAACGGTCTGCTGAGTTGGCTGCTGACCGGCGATCACAAGCGGATCGCTACTCTTTATCTCATCTCGATCACGTTCTTTTTCTTCATTGGCGGAGCGCTTGCGGGACTGATTCGTTTGGAACTGCTGACGCCGCAGAGCGACCTGATGGCGGCCGACACCTACAACAAGGTGTTTTCGATGCACGGCCTCATCATGGTGTTTTTTTTCCTGGTGCCGTCGGTGCCGGCTACCATTGGCAACTTCGTGATCCCGATGATGGTCGGGGCCAAGGACCTTGCTCTGCCTAAGATCAACCTGCTGAGCTGGTACCTCTATATCGTCGCCGGCGGAATGATGCTGTATACAATGGCTACGGGCGGCGTGGACACAGGCTGGACCTTTACGACCCCGCTCTCCACGCACTACCTCAACACCAATGTCATTTCCGCGGGCCTGGCGGTCTTTGTCGCCGGCTTCAGCTCCATCTTTACCGGGCTGAACTTCATCGTGACCATCCACAAGATGCGCTGCCCCGGCATGACCTGGTTCCGGCTGCCGTTGTTCGTGTGGTCGAATTACGCGGCTTCGATCCTGATGGTGCTGGGCACGCCGGTGCTGGCCATCACGCTGGTCCTCATCGTCCTCGAGCGCGCGGTACATATCGGCGTCTTCGATCCGGCGATGGGCGGCGATCCGCTTTTGTTCCAGCATCTGTTCTGGTTTTACTCGCACCCAGCCGTGTACATCATGATTCTTCCCGGCATGGGCGTCATCTCCGAGGTCGTGTCAACCTTCAGCCGCAAGCGGGTCTTCGGCTACACGGCTGTTGCGTTCTCCTCCGTCGCGATTGCGGTCTTCGGCTTTTTCGTATGGGCCCATCACATGTTCATCATGGGCATCTCGAACTACGCGGCGCTGGTGTTTTCACTGTTGACGATGCTGGTGGCAGTGCCTTCGGCCATCAAGATCTTCAATTGGGCCTTCACGCTCTACAACGGTTCCATCACCTTTGAGACGCCGATGCTCTACGCCTTCGGCTTCATGGGATTGTTCACCATCGGCGGCATGACAGGCGTCTTCCTCGGCGCAACGGGGACTGACATTCACCTCACCGAGACATACTTCATCGTGGCGCACTTCCATTTCGTGATGGTGGGCGGCATGTTGATGGCCTTCCTCTCCGGCATCCATTTCTGGTGGCCGAAGTGGACCGGCCGCATGTATCCGGAAAAGATCTCCCAACTCGCGGCACTGATCACCTTCATCGGCTTCAACTTTACCTTTTTCCCGCAGTTCATTCTGGGCACGCTGGGCATGCCGCGGCGCTACGCGGCCTATCCTCCCGAGTTCCAGGTGCTGAACGTCTTTTCAAGCGCGGGCGCGACGATTCTGGGCGTGGGTTACCTGCTGCCGATTCTCTATCTCACCTGGTCGCTGAAATATGGCGAGATTGCGGGAGAGAATCCCTGGCAGGCTACCGGGCTGGAGTGGCAGACGCAGTCGCCTCCGCTGACCGAGAACTTCCCTGAGATTCCCATCATGGATCATGAAGCCTATGACTACGAGTGGCTGGAACGCCAGCAACGGAAAGAGGTAGCCAGTGTCTGATAGTACAGCCACGGCGAACGGCGTCGAGACGGAAGTTCATCACGAACACCCGTCGTATCAGCGCCATCACTTTGAGACCGTCGCCCAGCAGTTCGATGCTACGAACTTCGCGATGTGGCTCTTCCTGCTGACGGAGATCATGTTCTTTGGCGGGCTGTTTACCGCCTATCTGATCCTGCGCAACTGGTACTATCCCGCCTTCGTCGAAGGCTCGCACCAGTTGAGCATCTTCTGGGGAACAGCGAACACAACGGTGCTGATCATCTCCAGTTTCACGATGGCGATGAGTGTGTGGAACGCACAGATGCGCCGCAAGGGCGGCCTGCTGCTCTGCCTGGTGCTGACGTTCATCTTGGGCTTGGTCTTCCTTGGCATCAAGGGCATCGAATGGCACGAGAAGTGGGTGAAGTACCACGTTCCCGGCCTGCACTATAGCGATCAGTCGTTCCGCAATCCGGCATCGGACCCCGAGGTCTACGCGGAGTATCACGACAAGTCTCTTGCGCCGGACATGGCCAGCAAAGTCGAACAGTACTTCTTCCTTTATTTCGCAATGACCGGGATGCATGCGCTGCACATGGTCATTGGCATTGCCATCCTGGGTTTCATGATCGTTCGAGCAAAGACAGGGGCGTACACTTCAGGGCACTACACGTTTGTTGAGAACTTCGGGCTGTACTGGCACTTCGTTGATATCATCTGGATCTTTCTGTTCCCTCTCCTTTACCTCATCAGCAGGCATCAATAGCAAGGACACGCGGCATGAACAACGCGAACAACTCATCTGAGCACGAGCAACATATTGTCAGCCCAAAGATCTATGTGGTCATCCTTCTGGCGTTGCTGGCGCTTACTGCCACGACGGTAGCCGCATCCTATGTAGAAATGTATGTTTTCAATGCCGTCGTGGCGCTAGCCATCGCGGTCCTGAAGATGATCCTGGTAGTGCTGTTTTTCATGCACATCAAGTATAGCACCAAGCTGACAAAGTTGACGGTCATCTCCGGCGTCTTCATCTTCCTGGGACTGATCAGCATGACGCTGGCCGACTATGTGAGCCGGGCGTGGGGACGGTGGTAGAAGAGACAGCTGTCAGCCGTCAGCTTTCAGTTTCAAGGCCGCCCGTGGGCGGCCTCTTACATGTGCGCCGAGGTTATGGTCAGGGCAGACGGAGAGCCGCAAAACTCACGCTGAATTTGCGCCACAGATTTCTTGAAGGCAAGGAAATTCGGATCTATCGCTCTGGCGGCTGACCCCACGTTTGACTGCTGGTGTGCGAAATTGATCAAAGATGCCAGTCGCGAAGTGAGCCCCACGCCGGACCGCACGCAGATTCCCATCGAGCTTTCGCACCTTGGCGACAATCCGCGCGTACTTGTCCGTCACGGCGGTGCGCCGCGCAGGCCGGCGCGATGCGTCGTCTACTGGATGCAGCGTGCTATGCGCACGGTGGATAACCCCGCGCTTGAGGTCGCCATTGAAACGGGCAATCTGCTTGGATTGCCGGTGGTGATCTTCTTCGGCGTGGTTCCCAACTATCCCAATGCGAACCTGCGCCATTACCATTTTCTGGCGCAGGGCTTGCGCGACGTGAGGGAAGACGCAGAGGAGCGCGGCGTGGGCTTTGTGGTGCGGCGGCATCCGGAGAATCGTCTCGATGCGTTCCTGGAAGAAGTGCAGGCGGCGCTGCTGATCGGCGATGAGAACCCCTGCAGGGAGCCGGAACGCTGGCGGACGGTGCTTGCGGGGCGGCTGAAGATTCCCTACTGGACGGTCGATGCGGATGTTGTGGTGCCATCGCGCGTCTTTAATCGCAGCTTTGTTTTGCTGCATCACTTCCGGCCGCGGCTCAAAGCTGAGTTGCCCAAACACCTTGTCCCGCTGAAAGGGATTGAGCCGCTCTATCCGTGGAAAGAGCACAAATCGCTAGCGAGTTTCGATCTTTCCGCGGATATTACGTATGGTTTCACAAAGCTCGACCGGACGGTGAGGGCGGTGGACAGCTATACGGGCGGTACGCATGCGGCGCTCAAGCGGCTTCGCGAATTCGTTCGCAATGATCTTGCCGGTTATGATGAAAGCCGCAATCGCCCGGAAACGAGCGGCACGAGCCGTCTGTCGCCGTATCTGCACTTTGGCCACATCAGCCCGTTGACGATTGCGCTGGCTGTGAAGAAGGCCATGAACGAAGGGAAGATTTCTGCGGTGACCGAGGAGAGGTTCCTCGAGCAACTGATCGGCTGGCGCGAGCTCGCCGTCCTCTTTGTGCGGCACGAGCCGAACTACGACAACTGGGAATGCGCTGCGCCGTGGGCGCGGAAGACGCTCCTTGAGCATGCCGCGGACTCGCGCCCGCACCGCTATACCTTTGAGCAACTGGAACGCGCCGAGACGGCGGACGAGCTGTGGAATGCGGCGCAGCGGCAGATGGTCAGCACCGGCTGGATGCACAACATGATGCGGATGTACTGGGCGAAGAAGATTCTGGAGTGGGCGCCCGATCCGGCAACCGCTTTCGACTGGGCCGTGATTCTCAACGACCGCTATGAGCTGGATGGCCGTGACCCCAATGGCTACGCCGGCATCGCGTGGGCCATTGTGGGCAAGCTGGACCGGCCGTGGTTCAACCGGCCTGTCTTCGGGCTGGTGCGCTCGATGACCGCGGCATCTTTTGCCAAGAAATTCGATGCCGATGCCTACATCCGTCAACACCCTTCGACGAAGGCGTGAAGATTTTCTTCTATTCTTTTGCGTTCCGCTTGCAGGAACTCTGTCCTATAATGAGTGCCAATTTCCCATCCCCCAACTGAGTGTGTTTCCTTCAGCGTGATCCTGAGGATTCCGCGCTGATTCCATTGGCTGACGATCAGGCCATGGGAGAGCCGGAATCGGGACGCGAATGCGCGGACGAAACCGATGCTTTTTCTTGGGCCCCGACAGCATGGTTGCGGCGGGACGGGAAAGCGCGTCACGCCGCGGCTGGGCAAGACAGGGGCCGGCCGGACGCATGGCGCGCGGGCACTCGTTCTGATCATGGCGGGATTGTGTGTTCTGGACGTGTCCCGCGCGCAGGTAGAGCGACTCGCGAAGCAGAGCGATGTCCCTCCGCGCGTCGCTGAAGCCCGGCGGTTTTTGGCGCAGCGCAGCTGGATGCGCGGTCATCGGCCGGCTGCACGGCGCGGAGTGTCTCGCAGCAGCGCCTCTAAATCTGTGGCTCAAAGCAGCGGGACGGGGATATGGTTACCGCTCGGGCCCGCGGCCGTTGCGACATCGAACTTCGGCCTGGTGACGGGCCGGGTTTCCGCGCTGGCGCTCGATCCTTCCGACCCAACGGGCAACAGTCTTTATGTGGGAACCACGGGCGGGGGCGTCTGGGCGGCGAGCAACGCCGATGCAGCCGACCTATCAACCATTGCATTTACGCCGCTCACAGACGATCTGGGTGCGCTGGCTGACGCAACAGATGCGTCGATCAGCATCGGAGCGCTTACCGTTCAGCCGGGCGGGACGGGCGTGGTGCTGGCCGGGACAGGAGATCCCAATGATGTTCTCGATTCGTACTACGGTGCGGGCATCCTGCGCTCTGCGGACAACGGCACCACGTGGACGCTGATCCAAAGCACGCGCGACGCTGAGGACGGATTGAGCGGCCAGGATTATGGCTTTGTGGGTGAGGGCTTTGCCGGATTCGCGTGGAGCACGGCGAATCCGCAGCTTGTGGTGGCTGCGGTTTCGCAGGCATATGAGGGCACGCTGGTAAATGCGGACCGGTCCAACTTGAGTTATGAGGGGCTCTATTACTCTTCGGACAGCGGCGCCACCTGGCATCTGGCGACGATCACCGACGGCAACGGCGAAGATGTTCAGGGGCCGCAGGACGTATTTGCTGAGCCTGACGGCAATGCGGCCACGGCTGTGGTGTGGAATCCGGCGCGGCAATTGTTTGTGGCCGCGGTGCGCTACCACGGCTATTACCAGTCGTCCGACGGCGTGACCTGGACGCGCATGGCGGCGCAGCCCGGTTCCGGCATCACCGCGAGCCGCTGCCCGAACAACCTCGGCATCACCGGATCGATCAGCTGCCCGATCTTTCGCGGCGCGCTGACGGTGAATCCCGTGAGCGGAGACACCTTTGCGTGGACGGTCGACGTCAATAATCAGGACCAGGGGCTTTGGCAAGACACATGCAATTGGAATGGTACTGCGTGCGGAGACGGGACGATCACATTCGCAACACAGTGGAGCACGGCCGCACTCGACGCAAGCACCGGCGAGGGCAGCGCCACGATTGCCAATGGGAATTACAACCTTACGCTGGCGGCGATTCCATCCGGGCAGGACACGATGGTGCTGGCCGGCGATAACGACCTGTGGAAGTGCAGCCTGGCCGCGGCGTGCGCTTGGCGCAATACAACGAATTCCGCCACGTGTACGAGTGCGCAGGTGGGCGAATTTCAGCACGCGCTGGCCTGGAATGCGGCGAATCCTCTGGAGATTTTTGACGGAAACGACAGCGGGCTGTGGCGTTCGACGGATGGAATTGGCGAGACGGGAGCGGCATGTTCGGCGTCCGATGCGACGCACTTCCAGAATCTGAATGGGAGCCTGGGATCGCTGGCGGAAGTGGTGAGCCTGTCGCCGGTCTTTGATACGCCGTATGCACTGATGGCTGGACTGGGGGTGAACGGGACAGCGGGCGTGAAAGCTGCGGCAGTTACGGCAGACTGGCCGCAGATCCTCTCCGGCTCCGGCGGCCCGGTGGCGATCGATCCGAAAAATGATGCGAACTGGTACGTCAACAATCAGCCTGGAGTCTCGATTTATCGTTGCTCGCAGAGCGGGCCGTGCACACCGTCTGACTTTGGTTCGGGCCCGGTTGTGACCAATGCCGACATCAACCTTGCGCCCGGCGCAATGCTCACGCCTGCGCCGTTTCTCGTTGATCCTCTCGATTCGACGCAACTGCTCATAGCGACCTGCCAGTTATGGCGAGGGCCGGCGAGCGGCGTGGGGTGGAGCGCGGCGAATGCTGTGACGCCGATCCTGGATAGCGGCGCTACCAGCGCCTCGTGTAACGGCGATGCGCTGGTTCGCTCGATTTCTGCGGTTGCGTTGCCGGGCGGCGGAGAGATTGTGTATCTCGGTATGTATGGATTGGATGACGGGGGCACGG
>JASHVE010000204.1 GCA_030039675.1 Acidobacteriaceae bacterium
ACGGCAGACGCCGCCATCGTGCTCATCGACGCGAGCAAGGGTGTGCTTATCCAGTCGCGCCGCCACGCCTATATTGCATCGCTGCTGCGCGTGCGCCACGTGATCGTCGCCGTGAACAAGATGGATTTGATCGGCTACGATGAAGGCGCGTTTCGCAGCATTGATGCCGAATTTCGCGAGGTTCTCGACCAGATCGCGGCCGATACGGATACGCCTGTAGAATGTATCTTCGTTCCGGTGAGCGCGCTTGCCGGGGACAATGTTGTCCATCGCTCGCGGGCGATGCCTTGGTACGACGGGCCGTCGCTGCTGGAGGTGCTCGAATCGCTGCCGTCCGCGCGGGACACGCGCAATGCGCCCGTGCACTCCGCCGACAAGAGCCCGTCTGCAGGGATCCTGCCCTTCCGTTTTCCGGTGCAGCGCGTGCTTCGTCCCGATCACACATTCCGGGGCTTTGCGGGGCAGATCGCGTCAGGAACCGTGCGGCGCGGCGACGCAATCACTGTGCAACCCTCGAATCGCAATGCGAAGGTCGAGCGCATTGTGACGTGGGATGGCGATCTGGACGAGGCTACTGCTCCGCTCTCCGTCACGCTGGTTCTCGACCGCGAGCTCGATATCAGCCGTGGCGATCTGATTGTGGCTTCTGAGGCGCAGGCGACTGTGGCGCGCAGTGTGAAGGCCGCGGTAGTGTGGATGGATCAGCGGCCGCTCGATGTGAATCGCCGCTACCTGCTCAAGCATACGAGCCACACGGTGCCCGCGTTTCTGTCCTCGGTCGATTACCGCACCAATCTTGCAACCGTCGCACGTGAATCTGCGCAGACGCTGCAGATGAACGATATCGGCGCGGTCTCGCTGAATCTTCTGCGTCCCATCGCACTCGATCTTTACAGCAGGAATCGCGGTACCGGCGCCTTCATTCTTATCGATTCGGAGACGAATGCGACCGTCGCTGCAGGCATGGTGACGGCGGCATCGTCTGACGTGACGACCGGCATTGAGGATGAATCCTCTGCCTGGGGCCCGGTGACCGCAGGCGAGCGGGAGTCGCGTTGGGGGCATCGCGGCGGCGTGCTCGAACTCTCCGGCCCGCTGAGCTTGATCAACGCCATCGAGCGAGCCCTGTTTGCGGTGGGTGTGGTGAGCAGCCGCGCTGAAGCGGGGAATGAGGCATTTCAGCGGCACCCGCATCTGCTGGAGATTTTCACGAGCCTGCAGGCCCGCTTGGGCCTGCTCACGCTGGTGGTGCATGCGAGCGAGAGTCCGAAACTCGTTGCACGCATCGAAGGCGAGCAGATCAGCGTGGACGCTGGCGAACCGATGCACGCAGTTGCTGCCGTTCACCAGTTGCTGCACCGCACGGGCATCTTTATCTCCTCTGAAAAGGCAGGACTGTAGATGGGTACATTCGAAATTGGCGCTGAAGTGAAGACCAAACTGGATGCGGTGCGCGCCGCTCTTGGGCGCGAAATCACGGGCAACGGTGACGTTTGCCTTACCTGCAGCTTTCAGGCTGAGGACGTTTTGCTGACTAAACTTGCCATCGCGATCGATCCGAAGATCCCGGTTCTCTTTCTTGATACCGGCTATCACTTTGGCGAGACTTACGCATACCGGGACCGTATGGCGAAGGAATGGAATCTGAATCTGATCAACCTGCTGCCGGAAAAAACAGTTGCCGAGCAGGAAGCAGAGTTTGGGCTGCTCTATCAATCGGCGCCGGACCGCTGCTGCGGGTTGCGCAAGGTTACGCCGCTCTTTAAAGCCGTTGCCGGGTATCGCGTGTGGATCACCGGGCTGCGCCGTGAACAGGCGAAGAGCCGCGCGGCTCTCGAGGAGTCGGCTCCGTTCTCGCTGCCTGACGGCAAGCAGGTGCTGAAGCTGGCCCCGCTGGCTGCATGGACCACGCGCGATGTGTGGTATGCGTGCGAGGAGCTGGCGATTCCCCTGTTGCCGCTGTACGAGCGCGGTTACTCCTCGATCGGCTGCGAGCCGTGTACCACGCTGCCGCTCGATCCGAACGATCCACGCTCGGGCCGCTGGGCCAATGCGCATGGCGCGAAGATCGAGTGCGGCATTCATATTCAGGCCGCACCTTCCGCGTAACGTAATGAGGCGTGATGTTACGCGCCCCGCGGTTCGTGTTTGGAGCTGCAGGCGCGCAGGGTTGATTGGCGGCAGTAGAACCGAGGAAGCAAAGTGGAATATCTGATCGGCTTCGTTATCGCGCTCTTTATCGCGCTCACCGGCGTGGGCGCGGGCACCATCACGGTGCCCATCCTGGTGCTGTTTTTGCGCGTGCCTGCGCCGGTTGCAGTCGGCATCGGCCTGATGTTCGCGACCGCCGTCAAATTGATTCTTGTGCCGGCGCAGATTGCGCGCCGCAACGTAGCGTGGCGGACGCTCGGCTATATGTTGCTCGGTGGAGCGCCGGGTGTGATTCTCGGATCGCTATTCCTGCAGCATCTTGTCACGGCCGGATCGGCTAACACGCTCAACGCGATTCTCGGCGCCATACTGGTGGGCACGGCGAGCTGGCAGATCTTTTACTCCTTCCGGCCCATGCGGCGAAATCCCGAGGCGCGGGACCGCAGCCCGCTGCTCTCCTGGCTCATGTTTCCGGTGGGTGCCGAAGTGGGCTTCTCGTCGGCAGGCGCGGGCGCTCTGGGCAGCGCCGCATTGCTCAGCCTGACGGCGCTTGCCCCGGCGCAAGTGGTCGGCACAGACATTGCTTTCGGCTTCATCGTTTCGCTGATCGGCAGTGGCGCGCACTGGTTCTCGCACGCATCGAACCCGCAGCTGCTCATTCGGCTCATCACTGGCGGCGCTGCGGGTGCCATTGGCGGCACGCTGTTGAGCACGCGCATACCTCGACGCCCGCTGCGCTTTGTGCTCTGGGTGTGGCTGCTGATCTTAGGCGGCCAGTTCCTGTTCAACAGCTTTCACGTGTGGGCCGCGACGCGGTGAGTGCGGCTGGATGATGCTTGTGATTGAAGGGGCATAAAGGCCGCGCGCGATTCAGCCTCAGAATCGATCGTACGTGAGTAAACTCATGGGGTCGCATCAGACGATAAACTTTGCCACGATCCTCCAGGCTCTTTCAGATTCTCTTGCTTTAGCGCGGCTGGCGTGCATCCGGATCGAGAATGCGACGAACGGGGCAACTGCGAAGATCATCAGGGCTGCAATAGATATGGTGTTATGCATATACTTTGTACCTTCTCCGCATTCCAAAGTAGCGTAGCTCCCGGGCTGCGACAATCTTACTTACGTGCCAGTCATTTCACACCTTCGGCTTGATTTTTGAACCAGGAGAAGCACGTTACTGAAAGGTTGTTGGGCAATTTTTGCCTACTCAGCGTAGAGGAGAGAGCGGTTCGCATCCAGTGTCGTGAGCCGGAGGGCTGTGCGTGGGTGGCATGCGATGGGCGGGCGCATTGCAAAGCGACGGGGCGACGATCCGCATCTATTCGAGCAGGTCAAAGACGTCAGGCAGCTATTCACTTACCTTTGCTCCGTATAAGGCGCACTGTCCGGCATCCTGGATCGTAGATCATATATCGGACCAGCAGCGTGGCATCCACGTTGCGCTGGGTCGGGTTGACCATAGCAGTTCCCGAATTTGTGTACACCGAAGGAAGATGTTTAAGCGGCCTTTTCCTCGAGAAAAGGCCACCTTGCACAGCGCTCAAAAAGTCGACGTCAATTCGTAGAGGTTCGGTGCAGGATGACCTGCCCATCGAATCCTTTACGCTGGGAATGTCCCGTCCAAATATCCTTGACGGGATCACGGACAAGGCCAACGTGAATGCAGGGCGATTCCACTGCACGCGAGCTATGCGCCGAGAGAGCAATGCAGAGGGGTTCGTTCCAAATTTCCTTAACACACCGCTGACGCTACGGCTCAATGATATTTGGCGGCGCGATGTTGCATTCAGTAAGCCGGTAGCTCCCCGCAATTGCCGTCCCACGAGAGAGCCGGGATTCCTCCCGGCCCGTTGCCAGCCTGTTTGCAGATGGGGTGAG
>JASHVE010000205.1 GCA_030039675.1 Acidobacteriaceae bacterium
CACAGCGACGCCGGTCAGCGTGAGGATGACTTCAGGCAAGATGCGGTCGATGTCGGGAACAGGATTCACTGCTGTCCCTCCGTGCTCGGTTGGGTGACTACAACGGACGGCAGAAGCAAAACGGAGGGAGGCAATCCCATGCTGTTCCCGGCCTGCGGAGGATGCACCCCGCTTTGAATCGTTTTGAACCAGAGCGACGGGGCTACGCCCATGACGAGCATCAGCAGCACCAGGGGCGTGAGCGCGGCCAGTTCGCTGAAGCGCAGGTCGGCAGCGGGTTTCGACATGGCAAACGTGCTTTCCGGCCCGTAGAAGAGGCGCTGCGCGAGCCACAGCATGTAGGACGCGCTGAGGATGACGCCCAGGGCAGCGAGGATCGCGCAGTTGCGGCTGACTTCAGTAAAGGTGCTGGAAAGAATCACGAACTCACCCACGAAGCCGCTGAGCAGCGGAAGCCCGATCATGGTCAGCGAGGCGATAACGAAATAGGTTGCCGTACGCGGCAGCTTCGCGGCCAGGCCGCCATACATGGCGATCTGGGTGGTGCCGAAGCGGACGTCGAGCGCGCCGAGCAGAACGAACATTGCGGCTTCCACGATGCCCAGACTCAGGATCTGGTAGACGGCGCCGTTCCATCCCGTGAGCGTGAGCCCGTAGATGGCCAGCGTGATCAAACTGAAGTGGCTGACAGTTCCGAAGGCGAGGAGCTTGAAGAAATCGCGCTGCACGAGCGCCAGGCATGCGCCGTAGAGAACGCCGATGACGGCAAGCGCCATGAGCAGCGGAGCAATGGCGCGCGCCTGCACGGGGAAGAGTCCCACATGAAAACGCAGCATGGAATAGAGGCCGAGCTTGCCAGCGACTACCATGGCCATGGCGACCGGCGCTTCCGCAAAAGTGTCGGCGATCCAGCCGTGGAGCGGGAAAACGGGTACTTTCACAGCAAAGGCGAAGAGGAACGCCAGCGCTACCCAGAACATGGCTTTGGGAGGGAAGATTGAGTGGTTGAGAAGCACCTGCAGTGTGACGAAGTCGAAGGTGTGCGTCCGCGCATAGAGCCACAGAATCGCCACCAGCAGGGGTGCCGAAGGGATGAAGGTAAAGAGGAAGAATTTGAGCGCGGCTTTGGGGCCTTCTTTGCGGCCGTACATCGCGATCAGCACGGCCATCGGCACCAGCGAGAGTTCCCAGAAGCCGTAGTAGAGCATCAGGTCCAGCGCGACGAAGACTCCGAACATGGCCGTCTGCTGCACCAGGAAGAGCGAGTAAAAGACCTTGCGCCGTGTCTGGATGGCATTCCAGCTAGCAAGGACGCCCACGGGTGCGAGCAGGCCGGTGAGGACCACGAGCCAGAGGCTGAGGCCATCGACACCCACGTGATACGAGATGGCCGGATCGGTGATCCAGAGCCGGTTAATCTCAAATTGAAATCCGCCCTGGTCGGCAACGAAATGCGCGGGAAGATGCAGCGTGAGCGCAAAAGTGCCGAGCGTGGTCAACAGTGCGATCCAGTTCGGAAGCTTTCCCTGGTCGGGCAGCAGGGCTACAACGATCGCGCCCGCAAGAGGAACGAGCAGGATCCAGGTGAGAATGGAATGGTCGATCGAAGTCATCTTCTCAGCGCCCCGCCCTTTGGAAGAAATGCATGGAAGCCGGCCAGAAAGTTGCCCACGGAACTAAAGCGAAGAGCAGCAGGGCCGCAGCGCCCACCGCCAGCCACGCCGCGTAGGAGCGCAGATTGCCCGATTGCCACCGCTGCAGAATCGCGCCGGAGAGCCTGGCGATACCCGCAAGCAGCCAGGTGACGCCGCCGAGCACTGCGCCGTCGACAAACATTTCCAGAATCCATCGCGAAAAGCCGAGCAGCAGCTTCACGCCCGAGCCATAGAACTCGTCTACGTAGTACTTGTTGAACAGCAGCTTATAAGCGCCGGAGAACGATGCAGCCAGTTGCGCCGGTTGTTGCGGACGCCGGCGATAGAAAAGATCCGCGACGAGCCAGCCCAGCAGCGCCACGGCAACGGCCAGGATGCTCATGTAGAGCTCAAGATGCGGTGTAGCGGACTCTGCCGAATACGTACCCAAGGCAGGTGCGAGGAATGCGCCGAAGCGGCCGAGGCCCTCACCCATGCCTATGAATCCGCCGACGACGGAAAGAGCGGCGAGGATCACCAGCGGGCCCAGCATTGACCACGGGCTCTCGTGCGGGTGCGCGTCATGCGAGCGCAGCTCACCGAAGAAGGTCATGTACCAGAGGCGGAACATGTAGAGCGCGGTGAGCAGCGCCGTGACCAGGCCCACAAACCAGAGGATCTTTCCACTCGTACCGTGCAGGAAGGCAGCGTAGAGGATCGCGTCCTTTGAAAAGAAGCCGGCGAACGGCCAGATGCCGCAGATGGCAATCACCGCGGTGGTCATGGTCCAAAACGTGATGGGAATCTTCTTGCGCAGGCCGCCCATCTTGCGCATGTCCTGCTCGTCGCCCATGGCGTGGATGATGGAACCGGCGGCGAGGAAGAGCAGCGCCTTGAAGAAGGCATGCGTGACGAGATGGAAGATGCCTGCCGAGTAGGCCGCGACGCCGCAGGCAAGGAACATGTAGCCAAGCTGGGAGATGGTCGAGTAGGCCAGCACGCGTTTGATGTCGTTCTGCACCAGGCCCATGGTTGCCGCGAAGAGCGCCGTCGCCGCGCCGACGATGGCCACCACGCTGAGCGCGAAGGGCGAGCGGTCGAAGAGGAAATGCGTGCGCGCGATCATGTACACGCCGGCGGTGACCATGGTAGCCGCGTGAATGAGCGCGGAGACCGGCGTGGGGCCTTCCATCGCGTCGGGCAGCCAGACGTAGAGCGGAAGCTGCGCGCTTTTGCCGGTTGCGCCGAAGAGCAGGCAGAGGCAGATTACAGTGAGAACGCCGCCGGTCCAGCCGGGATTCTGGGCCAGCTTTGCGCCGATCTCGCTGAAGGTCAGCGTGCCAAAGTTACCCAGCAGCAGGAAGATTCCGATCAGGAAGCCGAAGTCGCCCACGCGGTTGACGACGAAGGCCTTTTTGCCGGCATCGGCTGCGGAGGGCTTCCAGAACCAGAAGCCGATCAGAAGATACGACGCGAGACCCACACCCTCCCAGCCGACAAACATGAGCAGCACGTTGCCGGCCAACACCAGGGTGGTCATGAAGAAGAGGAAGAGGTTCAGATAGCTGAAGAAGCGCGCGTAGCCCTTGTCGTGGTGCATGTAACCGACGGAGTAGACGTGGATGAGAAAGCCCACGCCGGTGATTACCAGCAACATGACAAGCGAAAGTCGATCGAGAACGAGGCCGAAGTCAACGTGGAGCGCGCCGATGGAGATCCACGCCGGAGCGTCCAGTTCGGCGACAGGAAGCGCCAGTGCGCCGGAAGCCACCATGGCAGCGGCGCGAGCTACGATCACAAACGACGCGAGGGGCGTGATGAGAGCGACAGCCGTCACCAGGGCCCTCGGCAGCCGACGGCCCAGCAGCCCGTTCACGAGGAAGCCGAGAAAGGGCAGCAGCGGAATCAGAGGCAACAATAGCAACGGCTCGTTCATAGCTTCATCAGGTCGATACGGTCAACGGCCAGCGTAGCGCGGGCGCGGAAGACGGCGATGATGATGGCCAGTCCCAC
>JASHVE010000206.1 GCA_030039675.1 Acidobacteriaceae bacterium
GATTGCGCAATCAGCTCGAGGCTTTGATGAGAATCTTTCCAGGTGAGAGTCTTGGAGATCCTCAGGTCCTCGCTGACAAAATCTGGGCCCTTCCCGTCATTGCGTCCTTCATGCCACGGTCGCGCATTTGAGTTATGGCCGATCGTGCCATTCTCAAGCCCGGGGACCAAGGATGTAAACGGTACGCCGCTGCGAGCAGACACAATCGGTGAGATCGTCACATTCGCGAAGATCGACCTTCCCAAATTGCCGGGAGCTGAGCGAAATGGTAGGGAGTACACGCCACTTGCCACGAGATTGTGGGTAATGTTGAAGTCGGATATTCCGTAGTCCAGGTTCAGAAAGCCAGGCCGGAACGGCGTGCTCAGCGAACTGAAGTCGCTGGTATCGTCGAGAGCGCGGCTGAAAGTGTAGTTCACCTGAAATTGCAGTCCGCGGTTCCATCTTTGCGTGAGCGTGATCGTTGCTCCATGATAGATCCCATACCCCACAGCGGAATACGCGTTGTTCTGGAATATCGAGCTGTCGGGCTCACCCGCGGTCGTGCCTGTATTCGGCACGTACGTCGGCCCAGCGAACGGATCGACCGGTGACGTTGTGTCTTCGACGAAATTCGCTTCAAGAGCCTGTTCGACGTGCACGCTGTGGTACATCAGGTAAGCTGCTTCCAAAGACAGATTCGAAGACAATTGGCGCGCGATGCTCAAGCTTGCCTGTACCGTGTAGGCCGGTTGGAAATTGGGTGACACGGTGTAGATGAAATTCCCAAATGCAGCCGGCCCTGGAGGAACGATATTAATGCCGAGCGATGCAAGTTGAGCGCTGGTTAGCGCTGGATTCGGTTCAGAGGTGGTTGCACTACTCTTTTGGGCTGCCCAAGCGGCAAAGATTGAAGGAAAGGGTGGTGAAGGCAAGCCGGCAGATACCGCGTTCTGACTGACGTAGTGTCCGCTGACCCCAAGAAGGTTCGAGTAAAACGGAACGAGGAATGTTCCTGGCGCCACGAATACTCCGCCGCTTGCGCGAACAACGGTTTTTGCACCCCGGCCGGGAGTCCACGCAATGCCAAGTCGCGGTGAGAATCGAGTGGCGGCTCGAACGGGGCTCGGCTCGCGATCGTAGTCGAGGCGCACTCCATAATTCAAGGTCAGATTCGGCTGAACTTTCCAGGAGTCCTGCAAGAAGAGGCCGAGCAGATTTGTCCACCCGGACCACGCGGAGTTCGAATTGGAATTTGCCTGCAACAGCACCGTAGGCGTCCCGGCTAGGTACGATTGCACTGCGGTGAGATTTGTCGAGGGAGGTCCGGTCGCGGGATAACCCAAGCTCACATTGTAGGACTCCAACTGCTGCGCAGCTGATCCTGCCAGGTCGAGAATGGAAAAAGTGCCGTCCGTAAATTCCCATTCCCCGCCAAACCAAACGTTCTCGTGCACGTAATAATTGTCCGGCCTCCATGAGGCTCCTGCTCTGACCGTATGGCTCCCGATGACCCATGAGAGGTTATCGTCAAATTGGAATCTTCTGAATTGTGCGTAATAGGGATACGCCCACGGTGTCCCAAGCGCGATCTGATTTCCCAGGTCGATTTCCGAACCGTTCGGCGCGGGCGCATCAATTGACCAGGTGTTGCTCGGCACCGCTTGCAAGAGCATCATGTTGTAAAAGCTCGTGTTTACGACCCGCGTCCACGAACCAGTCAGCGTGTAGTCGGTGTGAGAGTCATCGCTCGAGTAAGGCGGCCTCGGAAGGACTGAATCGTCTTCATGCATCAAAGCGAATCGCAGTGCGAATGTGTCCTTTCCATGCGATGAATCAAGCCGAGAGACCCAATTAAAATATCTTCCTCGTGGAGTGCTGAAACCGGGCAATCCGCGCACGCCGGAAGTGCTGGGGCCGGCCAAAATGCCATCGAATGTTCCATCATTTGGCTTTACGAGGGCGCTCAGGATGGGATCGTTGAACGGGTCACCAAAGATCGGCGAATTCAAGAGCGCCTCACCTAATTGGCCAACCGAACCTCCGGCGTTGGCGAGTTGCGTCAGGTAGCAGAGTTGCGTTACTTGCTGCTGCGGGGTGTTCTGGTTGGGGCAGCTTCCGTTATATCCATTGGTTTGCGATGCGATACTCTGAAACTCCTGCTCTCCTGCAATGTTCTGCACAGTTGAGGCGTCGAGCTTCTGGTATTCAGGAGCGGTGAAAAAGAATGCCCGGTTCTTTCTGATCGGACCGCCCAGCGCAGCACTGAAGATCGCACCCTGCTCGAACGGTTTCGCTCCGTTTCCTTCCAGCTTGTCGAAGTAGTTGCCTCCGTCAATGGCATGGTCATTGAAGTAACTCGCCAGACTTCCGTGCACTTGATTGGTGCCGCTTTTTGTCACTATGTTGATTGCGGTGCCGCTCGTGAATCCAAATTCGGCTTCGAAGCCGTTGCGATTCACCTGGAACTCCTGGATTGAGTCAATCGGAACGTGCATGTCACGCATTGTGCCCGACCCATATTCGTTTTCGCCGCCATCGATGGTGACCAGATTGTTACGGCCATTGCCGGCGCCGATTGAAAATCCCGAGGAGAGGTATGCTGTTCCCACACCGGGGTCCTGGAGTGTCGGCGCATAGGAATTGGCAACGCCCGGGAGCGTGTAGATTGAAGCCACAAAATTTCTGCTCACATTGGGAAGGTTCTCAACCTGGGTGTTGTCGATGACATTCCCTTGCTGAGCGTCGTCCGGGTCTATCATCGAAGTTTGTGCTTTCACTTCGATCACGGTTCCAGCGTTGCTTAGGTTGAGGCTTACATTGAGTTGAGTTTGCTGTCCTACGGATAGCACGACGTCCTTGACGATGCTCTTCGCGAAACCATGTGCACTTGCTTCCAGACGATACGTCCCCGGCTTTACCGCTGGAATGACGTAACCTTCTCTTGTACTGACAACAACGATGCTGACTCCCGACGCCTCGTTCAAAAGCTTTACGTCCGCACCTGCAACAGCGAGGCCCTGAGGGTCGGCAACCATACCCCCTAATGATGCCGTTGCAGAACCCACTTGGGCGCTGAGCACCGTAATGGCGCTCCCAGCAAACAAAATGAGCAGGAAACAACTGCGGAACAATGTCACGGGATCACCTCAAATTCAGTCGCTTCTCCAGTCAACCGCCTGGCGAATGTCCGAGTGACGAACTGGACTGGGCATTTCATGGATTCGACAGCAGATCGTGATTGCCGCGGTGCCGCCCCGACGAACAACCTCGATGCGCTCCTGTCTTTCGTCGAAAGAAGATCAGAACCTCGCGGTGGCGACAATTAGACGTTGGTATCGATTTTTACTCGATCCAATCCTGTTTGAAGCGTTTCGTCTTTTCATCTCGTGCTTCACGGCAACAAACGGATCTCCGATGACGAATAAACCAATAAGACACGGAAAGGATCGGCACAGCAGGCTGGCTTTGTCAGGGCAGGCCGGCATGTGGCACATCAACCCTGGCCATGAGAATGCAGGACCGGTGGTGGGCCGCAGCCTCTGCGTCGTCGAATGTCGGCGCGGCGCAGGCGAAAAGCGTTCGTCCATCATCGCCGCCCAGCATACAGGCAAACGCGCACAAGCCGTTAGTTGGCACTTCCTCGAGGATCGTGCCTCCCTCGGCTACCCGAATGAGACGCCGTCCGAAAATATCCGCGATCCAGACAGCTCCTTCAGCGTCGAGGCAGATGCCATCGGGCAGCACCTCAGCTTCAGCGAGAATCTGGCGCACATCCGTTGATTGCGGAGGCTCGCCGAACGCTGCCCAGGTGCGGCGATCAATAAGTGAACTGCCGGAGACGGTGAAGGCGGTCAAGCGGCTCGCCGCCGTTTCGGCGACGATGAGCGTGCGGCGGTCCGGTGTGAGCACCGTGCCGTTCGGGAAGTTAAGGCCATCGGCGGCGACTGCGGCCGTTCCATCGGGAGCGACACAAATCATCACGGTGGAACAGGCAGGCGCCCCGCCGAAAAGGTCGAAGCCAAAATTGCCGACCCAGGCGCGGCCCTCATGATCCACCAGCATGTCGTTGAGCAAGCCGGGCGCGAGTGCCGAGAGGTCGGCTTGCTCGACGATCGAGCCGTCATGCTCGCGTCGCAGAATTTTGTGATCGCGCATCGAGGTAATGAGTAGCCGCCCGTCGGGTAGGAATCCGATACCGGCGGGCTGGCCATCGGTTTTTGCGTGCGTCTCCACGTCACCGTCGATGGAAATCGCAAGGATGCGCCGCGTGTAGCGGTCGGAGACATAAAGACGACGGTCGCGCCAGCGCGGGCACTCCGCGAACGAGAGTCCTTCCAATAGCGTTGTCAGTCTGGGCACGCGAAGCTCCCGACTTCGGGCAGAATGCTGGGCTGCGCCTGCACTCCAGCGTCAGACGCCGTGATCGTGCGAAACTCGGCAACCATCCGCGCCGGGCAGCCGGCCCGCGGTTCGAAGTCGACCTTGGTTATTTCTTTCAGGATTTCCTTCACGACCATACCTTCAGGCGCAATATGAAACCAGTCAAGCTTCGTCGACAATTCTTCGACGATTGCCCCTGCGGCCAGCGGCTGCGAGCAGTCTCTGAAAATCTTGAACTGCCCCATCTTCAGCATTATGCTCCAAGGCCAAGATGGCGCAATCGGGAATACTCGAGGCTACGATCTTGTCGATCGGCCGCAAGATCGGTGTTACGGGATCCGGTCGTATAAGTGGGTCGGCTGGTATCCTCGACAATTCGATTGCGTCCGCGTCAAGCTCCTGTTTGAGTTCATCGGGATGGCTGCTCCCGATGGTCGAGCTATGAGGAGCCGGGCTCGGTTGATCTGCGAGTACGGAGCTTGCATCGGGATTTTGGCCGAAAGCCAACAGGCTCGATCCCAAAACAAACAAGAATAAAGAAGTCATTGCGGCTCCGACATGGGAGGCGCTTCTAGTGAGAGCTCTGTATTTTCGGGAATGAGTCATGCATGTCTCCCGGTTTCCTGGTCAGCGCGACAACTGGATCTTAGCGCGCAGTTCTTCGCCAAGAAGTTAAGATTGCGCCTGTATCAAGGCTTCGTGTGACGGCAAGCACTCAACGAATACTCTGCTCGGCGACTCAACAATAGATGTCCTTCTGGCGGCAATGTCTGCGTGTCAGGTATGAGACAAACGTATTGGTCGATACCAAGGTGTCGGCAATACCAATGTCCAATGGCATCGAGTTGAGGCGTATGGCCTAATGACATCCGTGCCTCCCGGGCGCCGGAGCGGGAACGTCACATTTGCCCAGATTGAGGCGCGCGTTCTACTGGATTACGAGAAGTCCATCACCGAGAAATGACCATACGCTCTCATACCGCCGTCGTTCGAAATCGCAGGCGCATTCTTCAGGATATGCTGGCCGGAACCGCAGCGCTTATCGAAGGTCCTTGTTTCGCCGCACCCTTGGAGTCGAAGAAGGAGGTTGCAATGGTCGAGGTGCGGCATTCCGTATTGAAGGTGGGCCAAGCGGACGTTTTTTATCGGGAGGCGGGGACCAGGGGGCATCCCATCCTTCTCCTGCTGCATGGTTTCGCAAACTCGTCTCATTACTTCCGCCACCTGATGCCTCTGCTCGCGCATCGTTTCCACTTGATCGCTCCGGATCTGCCCTCATTTGGATTCACCAAAATATACGGAGAGTATCAGTTCACCTTTGCTGGTCTGACCGAGACCGTGCAGGAATTCCTGGACGCTTTGGCGCTCGAGCGATTTGGAATATACGTGTTCGACTATGGTGCCCCGGTCGGGTTCAATCTCGCAGTCGCTCATCCCGATCGTGTTACCACTATCATTTCGCAGAACGGCAACGCATACGAAGAGGGATTGGGAGAGGGCCCCTGGGAACCATTGCGCGCCTATTGGAAGCAGCCATCCGAAGCGATTCGAAACAAGATCAAACAACGGATGTCGCTGGAGGGCGTGCGCGAGTCCTATTTTCAGGGTGTTCCCGACCCTTCAATGATCGAACCAGAAGCGTATTGGCTCGATGCGGCGCTCCTGGCGCAACCGGGCATGATGGAATTGCAGGTGGATCTCAAGCTTGATTACAAAGCCAACCTGGAACGCTACCCCTTGTATCAGGAGTATCTACGGAGATACCGGCCACCGCTTCTGGCAATCTGGGGTAAGAACGACCTCTTTTTCGTCCCGCCCGGAGCCGAAGCATTTAAGCGGGACGTGCCGGACGCGGTGGTGACATTTTTAGATACAGGGCACTTTGCGCTGGAGACCCACGTTCGAGAGATCGCCACAGCGATTCTCAGTCTGCCGAATGTAAGTTGAGCAACCCTTCAACTCCGACTAAAGTGTCGGCGATACCTATGTCCAATGGCGTCGGACCCGAGCCTGTGGCTTAATGACATCTGCACGTTGAGGAGCGAAGAACTCATGCGCACCATCAGCCATTTCATCAACGGCCAAAGCGTAACAGGCACCGGCGCCGTCACCAGCCCGGTCTTCAATCCGTCCGCCGGGCAAGTGCAGGCGATTCTGGAGCACGGTGATGCGGCAATTCTTGCGGAGGCCGTCGCGGTCGCCAAGGCTGCGCAGCCAGCGTGGGCCTCGATCAACCCGCAGGACCGAGCCAGGGTGATATTCAAGTTCAAAGCATTGATTGAAAAGCACAGGCAGGAACTGATTCACCTAATGTCGTCAGAACACGGCAAATTGCTCGAAGACGCCATGGGAGAGTTGCAGCGCGGCTTGGATGTGGTGGAGTTTGTCTGCGGCATCCCGCATTTGCAGAAAGGTGAGTTCACCCAGGGCGCCGGGCCTGGCATCAATGTGTATTCGATCCGCGAACCATTAGGGGTCGTCGCCGGAATTACGCCCTTCAACTTTCCCGCTATGATCCCCCTGTGGATGCTGGCACCAGCTATCGCCGTCGGCAATGCCTTCATTCTGAAACCGTCGGAGCGCGCGCCCTCTGTTGCCGTTCGACTCGTGGAACTGGCACACGAAGCCGGTTTGCCGCCCGGGATCCTCAACGTCGTGAACGGTGGCAAGGAGGTCGGCGAAGCGATTACGGATCATCCAGACATCAAAGCAGTCAGTTTTATCGGCTCGACAGGTGTGGCGAAGTTGGTGTACGCGCGCGGCGCAGGTAACGGCAAGCGAGTGCAATGCATGGGCGGAGCGAAGAACCACGGCGTTATCCTGCCTGATGCCGATCTTGACCAGGTGGTCGCGGACGTCCTAGCCGGCGCCTTTGGCTCCGCCGGAGAGCGATGCATGTCGATGCCGGTAATCGTGCCCATTGGACGGAAGACTGCAAATGCGGTGCGCGAGCGTCTGCTCAAGGAGATTCCCAAGCTGCGGATTGGCGTTTCCGTTGATCCCGACGCGCAAATGGGTCCGGTAGTTACTCCTGAGCATAAGAAGAAGATTGAATGCTATATCCAACTGGCTGCCGATGAGGGCGCAGAGTTGGTGGTCGACGGACGCGGCCGGACCCTGCCCGGCCATGAGGAAGGGTTCTTCTTGTGGCCAACCCTGATCGATCACACCACGCCGTCGATGAGGAGTTACCAGGACGAGATATTCGGCCCCGTGCTGCAAATCGTTCGTGCGGAGACTTTCGACGAGGCGCTGAGTTACCCGAATCTCCATCATCAAGGCAACGCAGTTACTGTCTTCACGCGTAGTGGAGACTGGGCCCAGCGTTTCGTTGCCGAGGTCGCGGTAGGTATGGTGGGCGTGAATTTTCCGATGCCTACGCCGGTGGGCTACTACTGCCACGGCGGCTGGAAAGACTCAGCTTTCGGTGACCTTAATCAATATGGCGAGGACAGCATCCGTTTCTTCACGCGCACAAAGGTCGTGACACAACGCTGGCCGCACTGCAGACCGGCCGAGGACTGAGACTGGTCGAAGATGCCGCGGGACGCAGCCACTAAAGAGTCCACCACGCCCTTTACCCCGAACTTGCGCGAGGTCGGTCACAACTTCGAGGACTCAGGAAGCACACAATCACTCGGCCACTCTGCTACATGGTGTTCCATCTCGCTGGATGATTCGGCTTACTTCACCGAGCGGACACTGATGAATAACTTCCTCACGCCTCGGCGCTGATCTCTGACTGAGTAACCAGGCGATGCGTCAACGGAAGAGCGATGGAAATTCTGGCTCGCGGCGCTGGCCTTTAGTCTCCGGCATCTGGAAATTCCGCCGCAAATCCGACCGAGCCAACGTGGTAACCGAGTCGCGTCTCAACGTCGCCCGGAGCATGAAATCCTCTGTCGAAGAGCGCGCGTAGCCTCTTTTGAGAGGCGGACCTGCCGAGAGCCCGATGAATGCAGTCCATTCTGGTGCGATCTCGTCATCAGGAGGAAGGCTGTTTACATTTACCAGGCGTTTGGTCCCGGCAATCGCACTTTTGTCGAAAGACGAAATCCTCGCCGCAGTATCTTGGCTCCCCGACTAACGGGCATCATCACGTTAAGCCATAAGCGCGAAGGCGAGCCCATTGGACGGAAGTATTGGCCAATACCTTTGTATTGCGACCGTGTTGCCGTTGTGCTCGTCTTTTTCCGACCTGTCGGCGCGCAGGCGGTGGGTTCAGGGCGTCAGAGTGGCGGCGAAATCTCGTCAGAGTTACACTTGACAATGTTCGTTTTGCGGTATTGACCCAACAATTGAACATGCTCTCCAGAAGAGACAACTACTTCCCGGTCCCGAGTGCAGTCGTTTTCGGTGTGAGAAAAATCCTTCATGTCTCGCGATCAGGAAAAGATCGCAGCCGACGCCAGCACTCATCTGAAATTGACCATCGAATCGCGCACGAATGCGAAGATTCGGACCCGATTCCTCTTGCTGTGAATCAGGCGGCCGATCTTCCAACGAACCTGAGGGCGCTCAAATGGCAGAGGATTCGCCGTATGTATTGGAGCCGATTCGCGAAGGGGTGGACTTTACTCTCTACCGCGGGAGAGAGCGTGGCAACTCGATGCCGATCCTGGCGGTCGCTGCTGAGCAGTCCTCGCCACAGGCTCTTCAACGTCTCGAATACGAATGCTCCCTTGCGACAAAACTCGATGAGGCCTGGGCTGCCCAGCCACTGAAGCTGACTCGCCATCAGGGGCGAACTGTCCTCATTCTTAAAGATCCGAGTGGTGAACCTCTGGATCGGTTGATCGAGGAGCATCAAGGACAACCGATCGACCTAGCGCGTTTTCTGCGCATAGCGGTCGGTTTGGCGGCAGCTCTGGGTCAGGCGCATCGACGAGGCCTCATCCACAAGGACGTCAAGCCCGAGAACGCGCTCGTCGACGATTCCGGTCACGCTTGGCTCACCGGCTTCGTCATCGCATCCCAGCTTCCCCGCGAACATCCCGCGCCCTCGCCGCCCGAGATCATTGATGGCACACTCGCCTACATGTCCCCTGAACAGACCGGACGCATGAACCGCTCGGTTGATTCCCGGAGCGATCTCTACTCTCTGGGTGTCACCTTATATCAAATGCTGACAGGCGCGCTCCTTTCACGGCCGCCGATCCACTAGAGTGGGTCCATTGCCACATCGCACGTCAGCCAGTGGCGCCTATTGATCGCAGCACAGTCCCCGAGCCGGTGTCGGCTATCATCATGCGGCTCCTCGCCAAGAATGCAGAGGAACGTTATCAGACGGCCGAGGGCCTGGAAGCCGATTTACGGCGCTGCCTCTCGGAATGGCAATCTCATGGTCGCATCGATTCGTTTCCTCTGGGCACAGACGACGCGTCGGATAGATTATTGATATCCGAGAAACTATACGGGAGAGAGCGCGAAGTCGACACCCTGCTTACGGCGTTCGACCGAGTTGTGGCGCAAGGCGCACCTGAACTTGTATTGGTCTCCGGTTATTCCGGCATTGGAAAGTCTTCGGTGGTGAACGAACTGCACAAAGTGCTGGTTCCACCGCGCGGGCTTTTCGCAGCAGGCAAGTTCGACCAATTCAAGCGCGACGTACCGTACGCGACGCTGGCACAGGCATTCCAGACTTTGGTGGGTCAGATCCTGGTTAAGAGCGAAATCGAGGTAGACCATTGGCGGCACGCTCTTCTGGATGCGTTGGGGCAGAATGGCCAACTGATGGTTAACCTTGTCCCTGAACTCGAATTTGTCATCGGCAAACAACCGCCCGTGGTGGAACTGCCACCGCGAGAAGCCCGAGGCCGTTTCCAATTGGTGTTCCAGCGTTTCCTCGGCGTCTTCGCCCGCCCGGAACATCCCTTGGCATTGTTCCTTGACGACCTGCAATGGCTAGACGCGGCGACGCTCGACTTCATCGAGGATGTGCTGACGCGGTCTGATCTGCGGCACTTGATGCTCATTGGTGCCTATCGAGACAACGAGGTCGGCGACGCTCATCCACTGCGGCGGAAGCTCGACGCCATCAAGGCCGCAGGTGGCAAAGTTGCGGAGATCACGCTGGGGCCGCTCGGTCGCCAACATCTCAGGCAGTTGATTGCGGACGCGTTGCACTGCAGCCCTCAGCGTGCGGCGCCACTCGCTAACCTGGTGCACGACAAGACCGGTGGCAGTCCGTTTTTTGCCATCCGATTCGTCGCCTCGCTCGCCGAAGAAGGAATGATCACCTTCGATCATGTGGCCGCACGCTGGTCCTGGGATCTTGGCCGCATCCATGCCAAGCGGTACACCGACAACATCGTGGACTTGATGGTGGGGAAGCTCACGCGCTTGCCGCCGGAAACGCAGCAGGCGTTGCAGGTTCTCGCCTGTCTTGGACACGCCGTCTCGGTCCGGACCCTTTCGATCGCACTCGGAACGCTAGAAGAGCGGGTTCACGAGGCGCTCTGGCATTCCATCCGGGACGAACTGGTTGAGCGGGACGGGCACTCGTACAGGTTCACGCACGATCGCGTCCAGGAGGCATCCTATTCACTTCTCCGGGAAGATTTGCGCGGCGAAATGCATCTCCGGATCGGCAGATTGCTCGTCGCGAACACACCGCTCGAACAGCGTGAAGAAGTCGTCTTCGAAATCGTCAATCAGCTAAATCGCGGCGCCGGCTTGATCACTTCGGACGAGGAACGGGAGCAGCTGGCCGAGCTCAACCTGCTCGCGGTCCAACGCGCCAAGGCCTCTACGGCCTATGCTTCGGCGCTGAACTACGCCGCCCGCGGCGCCGAGCTGCTCTCGGAAAACGCATGGGAGCGACGGCATGATCTTATTTTCCCACTGGAACTGCTTCGCGGGGAATGCGAGTTCCTGACTGGCGAGCTTGCCGCCGCAGACGCGCGCCTGGACAAGCTGTCGAAGCGGGCGGTCGGCGCCGTCGAGCAAGCGGCCGTCGCCTGCCTGCGCATGGATCTCTACCCGGCGCTCGACCAGATTGGTCGCGGCATGGCGGTGGGTCTCGACTATTTGCGCCTTGTGGGCATCGACTGGTCTCCGCACCCGACAGACGATGAAGCTCGACGCGAATATGAGCGAATCTGGTCGCAGCTCGGGAACCGCACAATCGAGGAACTTATCGACCTTCCCTTGATGACCGATCCTACAGCCCTGGCCACACTCGACGTTCTTATCAAGCTTTGGCCGGCGGCGATATTCACAGATAGGAACCTGTTCTTTCTGACGATGGGTCGGGCCGTCAATCTCAGCCTCGAGCACGGCAACAGCGACGGCTCCTGTACCGCTTATGCGCGGCTCGGTGCGCTCGCCGGATCGCGCTTCGGCGACTACCAGGCGGGCTTTCGCTTTGGTCGTCTCGGCTACGAACTCGTCGAGCAGCGCGGCTTGAAGCGCTTCCAGGGAAGGACATACATGATCTTCGCATGTTACATCTTGCCCCGGACGAAACATGTGTTGGCCGCGCGCGAGGTCTACCGCCGCGCCTTTCTGGCTGCAAACGAGGGCGGGGATCTCACGTTTGCAGCCTATAGCGCCGGTCATTTGATCAGCAACATGCTTGTGGCGGGCGATCCGCTGGTCGAAGTACTTCGCGAGGCCGAGCAAGCCCTGGCGTTCGCGCGGAAAATGCGGCTCGACTGGATCGCCATCGACGGCATCGGGGCGATGGTCCAGTCGGCGCGCATGCTGCGTGGGCTGACACGGGAATTCGGCTCGTTCGATGATGAACAATTTAGCGAGCTTCAGATCACCCGCCGTTTCGCGGGCAATCCTCACCTATGGTTTGTCGAGTGCTTCTATTGGATCCGCAAGCTGCAAGCGTGCGTCCTGGCGGGCGATTATGCGGCAGCTGTCGATGCGTCGCTCCGGCCTCGGCTCAATGCGGCGCTCTCAGAGCTCGAAGTGGCGGAATATCACTTCTACTCAGCGCTCGCTCGCGCGGCGCACTGCGACTCCGTTGCTCGAGAGCAGCGCCAGCAGCAGCTGGAGGCTTTGGCCGCTCACTACCGGGAAATCGAAATCTCGGCGCGCCATTGTCCGGAAAATTTTGCAAATCGAGCGGCTCTGGTCGGCGCCGAGATCGCTCGGCTCGAAGGCCGCGACGTGGAGGCCATGCGCTTATACGAGCAGGCCATTCGTTCGGCTTGCGAGCAGGGTTTCGTGCAGAACGAAGGTCTCGCCTATGAAACGGCTTCCCGGTTCTACAGCACACGCGGCTTCGAGACTTTCTCCGATACCTATTTGTGTAAGGCCAGGGACTGTTATCTTCGCTGGGGGGCTGACGGCAAGGTACGGCAGCTCGACCGGCTTCACCCGCAATTGGCCAGTCCGGAGATCGCACGTCCTGTCGGGATTCTTGGCACTCCTGTTCAACATCTGGATGTCGCGAGCGTTACGAAGGCCTCTCAGGCTTTGTCCAGCGAGATCGTGTTGCCCAACCTGATCGAGCGCCTCATGACGATCGTGTTAGAGAATGCGGGAGCCGAGCGCGGGTTATTGATCCTGGTTCGAGACAGTGAGCCGCGGATCGAAGCGGAGGCCATCACCAGACTGGGCGAGATCAGGCTTGTTTCCCGGCAAGCAGCTGTCACGCCGTCCGATCTGCCTCAATCCGTGCTGCAATACACGATCCACACGCAGGAGCGCGTGCTGCTGGATGATGCCTCGTCAGACAGGGTTTTCTGCAGGGACGAATATGTGCAGCTGAATCGCTCCAAGTCGGTCCTGTGCCTGCCAATCGTCAGGCAAACAAAGATTGTCGGCGCACTATATCTGGAAAACAGCCTTACTCCGGGTGCCTTTACGCCGGCACGTGTTACCGTTCTGACGTTGCTGGCATCGCAAGCGGCTATTTCACTGGAGAATGCTAGCCTCTATTCCGAACTCCAACTCCAGGTTGGGATATTGCAGTACCTCCCTGTATCCGCCTGGACACTCAAACTCGATGGAACACCGGATTTCGCGAATCAGGTTTGGCTTGAATTCGCCGGCCAGAGCCCTGACTTCGTTCGCTCCCATCCCGAGGCCTGGATGACCGCGGTTCACCCTGACGACCGGGAGATGGCAGCCAAGGCCTTTTGGGGGGGCGTGCATGCAGGGCAGGGTTTTGCGTTCGAAACCCGTTCCCGCCGCGCTCGGGACGGGACATATCGCTGGCATCTGCAGCAAGCCGTGGTCTTGCGCGATGCAGAAGGAAATGCCCTTAAATTTGTCGGTACAACAACCGACATCGACGACCAGAAGCGCGCTGAAGAGGAGTTCCGCCAGGCGCAGGGAGATCTTGCACGCATCAACCGGGTGACAACGATGGGTCAGTTGGCGGCTTCCCTGGCTCATGAAATCAAACAACCAATCAGCGGTGTCCTCACCAACGCCGGCATATGCCTGCGAAAGCTCGGACACGATAAGCCCAATCTCGATGAAGTGCGCGCGGCCGTCACCCGAATTGGAAGAGACGCACAACGGGCTGCTGAGATCATCGAGAGGATTCGTTCACAATTCGAGAAGGGCACCGGGAGTCAAGTGCCTCTCAATATGAACGAGACGATTTCAGAAACCGTCGCCCTGATGCGAGACCAAGCCATGCGATACAACGTATCGGTCCGTGTAGAACTGGCGCCCGATTTACCTCAGATAATCGGAGATCGCGTGCAGTTGCAGCAGGTCGCGATGAATCTGATTGTCAACAGCATCGAAGCAATGAGGGATGTTGATGGAATGCGAGAAATGATTATCCGATCGCAGCCAGCCGAGAATGAGCAGATTCTAGTTTCGTTCAGTGACACCGGTACAGGAATTCCGTTGCAGCTCGCGGAAAAGATTTTCGATCCTTTCTTTACAACGAAAGCCCACGGCACTGGCATGGGGCTTCGCATCTGCCGGTCAATTATCGAAGCTCATAGTGGTCGCTTGTGGGCTACAAATAACGACGGCCCGGGAGCGACGTTCTTATTCTCCATACCCTATATGCTCTCAAGGACGGTCGAGGTTCGGGCCGGGAGTTGAATCGAATGGAACGAAGCGCTGTCGTTGATCCAAGTTCATGTAAAGCATTGAACAGTGTGGGCCGCAGACCGACGCGCCCTTGTGCTGGGCGGCGGTGAGAAATACCAATACCAAAGTATTATTGGAGATCGAGTGGCGCATCTGCCGTGATATGGTTGCGTTAAGTGGTCGCCTCGAAGAAACTCTATCAGCCGCGTTGTTGATGTGCGGCCCGGGCAGAGAGTACCAGGCAAGATCCGAACGCATGGACTTCCTCTCGCCAACGCTAGTTCCTCGGAGATATTTTGCGGCGTTGTCCATGACTTTTGCGTAAGGTGCGGCGCGAGAATTTCCTGATGAAAGCACAATTGCTGGTTTCGGTGGTCGATGATGACCAGTCAGTTCGCGACTCTCTGCCGGAGTTGTTGAAGGAGTTGGGATTTGACGCACAGGCATTCTCGTCGGGAGCGGAATTTCTGGCGTCCGATGCTCTCTTGCATTCCAACTGTCTGGTTGTCGACGTCGCGATGCCAGTGATGTCCGGGTCCGAGCTCTTCCGCGAACTTCGCCGTCGCAGCCTGAGTATTCCAGTCATCTTCATTACCGCTCGCAAGGACGAAGCCGCACGATCGCGATTGCTTGATGACGGAGCAGTCGAATGTTTGTTCAAGCCCTTCAACGATACAGCTCTGTTGCAGGCATTGGGCAAAGCTTTTGGAGACAAATAATTGCTCTGACGCTCTTGGCAGGTGGCTACAATGAATGCGACAAGCCTGTTGTGCTATGAAGAGAGAGCTCTCGTCGTGCCAAACACCTCACCCATTGTCTTCGTTGTGGATGACGATATTTCGGTCCGGGAATCTCTGGAGTTTCTGATCCGAGATGAAGGATGGCAAGTAGAAACATTCACATCCGCTGAAGACTTCCTCGGTCGGCCACGCGAATTCGCACCGAGCTGCCTGATCCTCGATATTTCGATGCCCGGGTTGAACGGGCTCGATCTGCAGAAGAGGCTCGCGGTGGAACGGCCAGATATGCCTATTATCTTTCTCACCGGTCACGGCGACGTGCCGATGACGGTACAAGCCATGAAAGCTGGGGCAGTAGAGTTCTTGACGAAGCCCTTCAGTGACAGCGCTCTTCTGTCTGCTGTCGGCAAGGCCATCCATCGCAGCACAGCTCTGGTCGCGCGCGATACCGAGCTTCGCGCGTTTAAAGCGCGGTATGCTCGTTTAACCTCTCGCGAACGAGAAGTGTTGGCTTTAGTTGTGCTCGGAAGGGCGAATAAGGTGGTCGCCTCCGAGTTGGGCATCAGCGAGATCACTGTGAAAGCGCATCGAGGAAGCATGATGCGAAAGATGGGAGCTGGCTCTCTTGCGGAATTGGTGAACCTAGCCGCACGTCTTCGTCTGCCGCGGCCCAATCGAAAACCCTGAAGCGCGATCGCATCTAAAAATCGATCGAAGGCGCGTTTGTTTCGCAATTCCCTCTGTTGTTCCAGGTCAAGGTCAAGCCCCGTGTTCCCGTATCTGCACGGAATGACAGCGGCGACGGCACAACCAAACACAGGAGAAGATGGCATGGGAACTCTTAGAACCAAAGACGGCGCAGAGATTTTCTACAAGGACTGGGACCCGAAGGATGCCCAGCCCATCGCGTTTCACCACGGCTGGCCTCTGTCCTCGGATGACTGGGACAACCAGATGCTGTTCTTCCTGGCTCAGGGCTATCGCGTTGTCGCGCATGACAGGCGCGGGCATGGCCGCTCCCCGCAGATAGACACCGGTCACGATATGGACCACTACGCCTCTGACGCCTCCGCAGTAGCCGAGCATCTCGACCTGAAGAACGCGATCCACATTGGCCATTGAACCGGTGGAGGCGAGGTCGCGCGCTATGTCGCAAAATTCGGCCAGCCGCAGGGCCGTGTGGCCAAAGCCGTGTTGCTCGCCGCCGTGCCTCCGCTGATGGTCAAGACCGCCAATAACCCCGATGGCACGCCGATCGAAGTGTTCGATGGCTTCCGAAAGGCGCTTGAGACCAATCGAGCACAGTTCTTTCTCGATGTTCCTGCAGGCCCATTTTACGGATATAACAGGCCGGGCGTAAGGGCTTCCCAGGGAATTCTTGAAAACTGGTGGCGTCAGGGAATGATGGGCAGTGCCCTCGCCCACTACGAGGGCATCAGGGCATTTTCTGAGACGGACCAGACGGATGACCTGAAGGCCATCACGGTTCCAACTCTCGTGCTGCGGGGCGATGATGATCAGGTTGTCCCTTACAAAGACGCATCCTTATTGCAGGCCAAACTACTCAAGCATGGGACGCTCAAAGTCTATCCCGGTTATCCCCATGGCTTGATGACCACTCACGCCGATGTAATCAACGCGGACATCCTGTCATTCGCCCGAAGCTGATCGACTGTGGGCAGCGGCCTTGCTGCCGATATTTCTTATCCCGAAGATTGACCAGCAAGTCCATTCCTCGACCTGTTCTGTCGGCTGGTAGCGAAATCTCGGAGAGTGAGAACAGGACAATGCGCTCATTGGCACTCGTCTCGCGGTTCTACATCGTTATCCCAATACAGCTGTCAATTAGTCATTGCATGGTCTGAGCCGCTCCGGGATGGGGAATACTGACATTCCCCGGATATTGGGATTTTGCGCCGAGGCGGAAAGGGCGGTGTCAAGGGTCTCGGCCGCTTCGCGGCGGTGCAGCCGCCCTTGACTCCGCCCGCGCCTCGGCTATGCTCCATCAATCCGGGGAATGTCTGCTCGATTTGTCCAGTGCAAGACTGGGCCGAAACTGATCTCGCTTTTGTGAGATCGAAAATCTAAGAGGACAAAGAATACCAAAGAAATACAATGGTGCACCTCCGTGCACTTCTTGTTCCTTACGCTTCGCTTTATCTTCGTCTTCCCTCCTTGATGAATCGAAAAAGGTGCACAGCGGGCTGGTTGACGCGCATGCAAGACCCAACACATTGTGGTCTTAAGGAGCGTGCGAATCATGTTCGATTCCCCCTATTCTCCCGACTCATTCGAACCACTGCTGGACAGTGATCGAGCAGCAGCCATCATTCGAGTTCACCCGAAAACCCTTCAGCGTTACGCCCGAACTGGGATCGTTCACGGCGTCCGGGTGGGCAAGCTGTGGCGCTTCCGGGCTTCCGACCTGTTTCAATCCGGCGAACGAATCAACCCACTCGACGATCACCTCAAGGCACAGTAGGCTGTAAGTAGCCACTCGTGCCCGTAACCAGAAAGGAGATCAACCCTTGCTAGTTCGGACACGGTATCAATATGGAAGTCTGCGGTTGAGGAAGCGCGAGCGCGGACCGGATGTGTGGGAGTTCCGTTATTACGAGACGGATTCTCTGGGAAAGCGTAAACGGCAGAGCATGATCCTTGGTGATCGCGCTGTGCTCGCAACGGAGACCCAAGCACGGAAAGCCACGCAAGCACTTCTTCTTCGACTCAATGAAGAATCTCCACGCGCGGAAGTGGGGGCGGCGTCTTTTGGAGCCTTGCTCGACCGCTATATCGAGCAGGAACTCTCGGAGCGTTACTCGACTAGGAAATCGCATCTGTCAAACATCCGAGTCCACATCCGCCCACGTTGGGGAGAGCACCCCGTGGATAAGCTGAAGCCGATGGCGATGGAACAGTGGTTGCGCGATTTGCCGTTGGCTCCAAAGTCAAAGACTCATGTGCGGGGAATCATGCACCTGGTCTTCAAGTGCGCGGAGCGGTGGGGCATTATCGAACTCGGCAAGAACCCTGTCTCTCTGGTACGCGTGAAGAATGGAAGCAAGCGGCTCAAGCGGCCACGGGTTCTTGACGTGGACGAGTTCTTTGAACTGCTCAAGTATCTGGGCGAACCTTACCGAACGATGGTTTTGGTAGCGCAGTGTCTGGGCCTTCGCGTAAGCGAAATTCTGGGTCTGCAGTGGGGTGATTTCAATTTCGAGAATCGCTCGGTTCTGGTCCAGAGAAGCGTGGTGGGCGGAAGGGTGGACGACGTGAAGACGGAATACTCAAGAGACGATGTTCCGCTCGATGTTCGTCTGGCAGAGGTGCTGTTACAGTGGCGCTCCGCTTCAA
>JASHVE010000207.1 GCA_030039675.1 Acidobacteriaceae bacterium
CTCCTCCAAGCCCACTCTAAGGCTACGCAGCCATACCTGCTTGCTCTGTAAGTCTCCGGAGCTGTCCGGTCCGCCGCCAAAACCGGTATTTGCGCTCGAGCCCGGGTGTGCATCCGTCTTGAAAAGGACGAGAGAAGCGGCTCCGGTGTCAAAGAGAAGATGCACGAGCCTGTGATTGATCTCGGCATCAAAGACCACCAGGCCCCCATCGAGCCGCAACGGAACGGAGACGGGTAGGGCCGCGGCCAGTCCAAAGCGGATGACGCGGGCAGGGTAATCGATGACGAAGGGTCCCTGCCCCAGCACATCGAGCCCGACAATGGCATCGATGTGAACCGGAAGGGTCTTCTGGAAAAAAGAGAGATCGGCAGTGGTGATCTCAAGATTGGATCGTTGCACTGGGCCGAACTCGAGCGAGGGCAGAACTGCATCTTCGGCTTGCTCCCTCCCGCCTATGATTACGATGCCCGCGGGGACCTCGTCCCTGAGATCGAGCTTTTTCGCGATCCGCGTATCGAAAGTTGAATGGATTGTGCCGGTATCCAGTACAAAGTTGAGGTTTTTTAGGGTCCCAGCCGACCCATGCACAACAATGCAATAGCCTTGATAAAGATCGAACCGGACGGTTCCTTCTATGCCGCGAATGGTTGGAACCGGATCCGGCTGGCGAACTTGACTGGCTTGGGCCTGGCCTATCGCGGCCAAGCCTGCGAAAATGCTCATCAGAAAGTAAGAGCGACTGCGCATTGACCTTCTCCTCACGTTGCGAGGCGATCATGTGCGCGACGGCGAAGTACCTCAATTCACTGGGCCTAGATTGATGGTCGAGTGTTGATTTCGGTTGCGGAGAGAAACTGGAGATATGCGGGAGAGGAATCTCTCTTGGAAAATAGTTGAAGAAGGCGCTTGGGGTATGGCATCAAGAGGGAGGTAGACCTAACCATGATCGAGCTTCCCCAGAACGGAGAGTCTCCGTCTCACAACGGATTCCACAGAGTTCGCTTTGGCGAATTCGAGGCTGATCTTCGTATCGGCGAAATCCGTAAGGCGGGTAGCCGCATCAAGCTCCAGGACCAGCCGTTTAAGATCCTTCAGATTCTCCTCGAGAATCCCGGCGGCATCGTCTCGCGCGAGGAGCTACAGTCGCGCATCTGGCCTGACGACAGTTACGGAGACTTCGACCACGCGGTCAACGTTGCGGTGGGCAAGTTGCGCACCGCGCTGGGCGATTCAGCAGAGAATCCTTCGTTTATTGAGACGGTGCCGCGTCGCGGCTATCGTTTTGTTGCAATAGTGGAAGGCCCGCCGGCGCAGATTCCCGCGGCGACATCGCCGATTGGAGCTGACCCCGATGGCGAGAACAAATCTCGATACAAGTTCAGGGCGAGACGCCTCGTCCTGGCCTCTCTGGCCATCATTGTGTGTGCCGCGCTGCTGGTGGCAGGTATCTGGCTTGGACGCCGTAGCATGAGGTCGCAGCCGGCGAAGATTCAGCGCCTTACGGTAAGCCGCGGAACGGTCTACGCCGCCCGGTTCATGCCCGACGGCCGGAACGTGATCTATGCGGCGTCCTGGGAGGGCGCACCGATTGAGATCTTCTCGACCGACCTGAATTTTCAAGGCTCGCGATCACTGAGTTTGCCCGGAGCCGACCTGCTCGCAGTCTCCTCCGCCGGTGAGGTTGCTGTGCTGCAACCGGCGGAGCCGAAATTCATGACCGGGATGGCGGGCACCCTGGGCCAGGTGCCGCTCACAGGCGGAACGCCGCGGCAGATTGCCGACGGTGTGGAATGGGCCGACTGGTCGCCTGACGGAAAAACGCTGGCCGTTGTTCACGATGTGGCCGGCAAAGAGCGCCTTGAGTTTCCGCTGGGCCACGTCCTTTATGAGACTTCCGGCTGGATCAGTCACGTGCGGGTTTCGCCCGACGGCCGCGAGGTCGCGTTTCTCGATCACCCGATCCTTGACGACGACGGAGGCGAGGTTTCCGTCGTCGATCTGGAAGGACGGAGGACTGTGCTTTCCACGGGATGGGAATGCGCGGAGGGATTGGCCTGGTCACCGAGCGGAAAGGAAGTGTGGTTTTCTGCCACTCACGCTGGATTGGAGCTCCAGGTATATGCCGTCGATTTGTCGGGTCGCTTGCGCTTGGCTTTCCGCGCATTGGGTGGGGTGACGCTGCAGGATATTGCTCCTGACGGTCGAGCACTCATGACGCGTGATGATCATCGCGCCGGCATTATGGGTGAAGGCCGCGAGGCTACGAAAGAGCAGGACCTCTCGTGGCAGGACTGGTCGCTTCCGGAAGACATCTCGCGTGACGGCAAAACGCTGCTCTTTGATGAACAGGGAGAGCAGAGTGGGCCAAACTATACGGTGGCCGTGCGCGATATGACAGGCTCGCCGCCGGTCGCGCTGGGCGAAGGCATGGCCGGCAGCTTTTCTCCCGATGGCAAATGGGCGTCTGCAGTCGTCTCGTACACTCAGCTCGTCCTGCTGCCGACCGGAGCAGGAACCGTGAGGCGAATAGACCGGGGCGACATTCAGAAGTACGGGTATCGGATTCACTGGTTGCCTGATGGCAAGGAGCTTCTTTTCACGGGAAACCAGGCGGGACGCGCAGCCCGGTGTTTTGTTCAGAGCATCGATGGGGGAGGGCCGCGTGCCGTCACGCCGGAAGGAATCAACTACTGCCAGATTTCGCCCGATGGAAAGCTGCTCGCAGCGAGCGATACGAAAATGAGCGGTGCGCAACTCTATCCGATGGACGGCGGAGCGCCGCACCCGATCCCCGGATTGCTGCCCGGAGAAGATGTTCAATGGACTTCTGATCCGCACATCCTCTATGTCTATCAACACGAGAAGTCGTCAATCAGGGTTTTCCGGTTGAACATCCTCACCGGCCAAAGGAAGTTTTTCAAAGAGATCGCGGTGCCCGATGGACCGGGAGTCTGCGAAATGAGTCACATTCTCTTCAGTCCCGACGGCAGTGCATACGCTTATGGTTATATCCGGCTGCTTTCGGATTTGTATCTAGTGACAGGTTTGCGATAGAGACTCTTTCCCTCCGGTGGATGGTCGCCGTCCCTCGCCTGCCTTGGGTCCGCACGCAAACTCCACTTCAATTACCAAGCAGATTTGGTCGATTCGCTATGCTCCAGACACCCCGACTTGAAGTGGAAGCTATAGCATTTTCGGAATTACTGTAGACCGAAAGCATGGACTCAGGTGGCCTTTTCCTCAAGAAAAAGCCACCTAGCACGGCGCTCAAAAAGTCGACGTTAATTCGGGAACCGCTCTAAACCCTCACTACGGCGCATCTCCGGCCATCAGGTTCTGATTCGTCGAGGTCCACGTGTACTTGCCGCCGTTCAGGTCGAGTAGCCACACCAGGTAGAAGACATCGGGGAAAGGATTGGTAATCTTCGAATAGTTTGTGATGGTTACTTTGTTATTGATCGCCTGCATGATGTTCGGCATGATGTTGTCGTGCTCCCAGCAGATCAGCACGACTCCGCTGAGCGAGAGCACGCTTGCCACCATCTGTGCTTCCTGGCCCCCGATCGTGTAGTTCACATTGAATTGCGCACTGCCCTGTGCGTAGCCAAGCCACGCTGCAAGAGGCGTCACTGTCTCGCACGGGCGCTGCGACTCGTTGTTCGGGCTGGCCGCGTAGATGTAGTCCGGTTTGGCAATCAGAGGGTTCGCGGGTGTGGATTTGAACGGGGCAAAGAAGGAGTTCAAAGCTCCCGCCCTCTGCCAGCCAGGCACGATCAACGACTTTCCGCCGCCCGGCGACCCATCTTCCTGCACGTCCCATGGCCCAGTCTTTCCGGGATGCTTGGGTGGCTTCTCGCCGTGCCGAAGGATCATGATCTTGGATGGAGGTGACATGCGAAGCTCCTTTCCCGTCAGCGGGGCGAATGCCAAGGGAAGTTAGAACCTCTTCAAATACGCGATCAGCGCCCGCTTGTCGGCATCGCTTAAGCTGTGGCCGTCAGGCGATTTGTCGGTACCGAAGTAGTGGCCGCGATTCACAATCAAATCAGGGCACTTGCTCAGGTTGAGCATCCTGTCCACCAGGTTGGCAAACACCTGTCTGGCCTGCTCGTCGGTCGCATTTGGGCCCAGTTTTTCAAGATCGGAGTTGATCTCGAGCACCAGCGCCAGCAACTGCTTGTCGTGTTCCAGTTTTACCGCCGGATCATCGCTGTCGCTCAGCGGGTTGATGTTCGTCAGCAGGCCTACAGGCGTGCCTTTCGGAATCGGCCCGATCTGGATCATCTTGTCTTTGTCGTCCAGCAGCCAGGGAAAGAAGCGGCCAATGCCGCGCAGGCTCTGCAGCGCGTCGGGTAGATAGCCGTAGTAGATGCGCAGATAGCTGTCCTGGGTCGTGCGGTCGATCTTGCCCGGAATCTTGTCGCCGAGCACGTCATCCTTGTCGCGCTTCTCGGGCCACAGCATCTGCTCAATCGAATTCTGGAACGACTGCAGCCGTCCCTGCACCGAGGGGTCGGGATTGAACTCGCCGACGCTGTTATTCAAAAGGTATGGCGCCGTAGACCAGAGGCTCACCAGCGACGGAGGCCGCGTGTAACCGCGCCCTCCCGCGGGCATCTGATACGATCTCGGTTCGCCCGTGAAGGGCTGATACCAGGTGATGGTTCCCACAGACGGCAGATCCTTGTACGACTGCGAAGAGAAGTTGTCCCAGATGTTGCCTGCAATAGCATTCGTCGCCAGTGGGCTGCACGCGTTGGTTTGCGTGAGCGTCACCGGAATGCGCAGCTCGGTGGAAAGATAATTATGATCGAGGAAATCAGGCGCTTCGACCATCTGGGTCATCCTCTTCTTGAAGTCGTCGGTATTGGTCCACGCCCAGTACTTGTTCCAGCAGTCGAGATAATTCTTTCCTGCGCAGCCTCCGCCCTGATCGATTGCAATCGCCGCCACGTCCGAAGGCGGCGTGGGGATCTTGCTCGAGTGGCACCGTGCGCAGTTCTCCGCAAATACCTGCTTCCCGCGCGGCACCAGAGACTCATCTTTCTTCAGCTCTGCGGCGCCTCCGGGCGCATCGGCCAGATGATGCGCACCGCTGGCGGCGATGAGGAACAATGCCATATCCGGCGTCTGATTCTCCGTGGCCGCAAAGTAGGCAGAATTTTCGCGCGCTACCGCGATCGGAATCGGCGACACCGTCTTGCCGCCCACCAGCGCGTTAAAGTGCAGCAACCACTCCTCGCTGAATGTTCCAATATTGATAAACACGCGATTCAAAGCCCCAAGCACGCCCACTGAATCGGCTCCATCCTTCAAAACGCGCGGTGTGAAAACGGTGCTCGGCGGCTGGAAGTACCTTGTCAGCGGTCCGCTGCTCACATAATCGTTGAGCTGCTTGTTATTCTTCTGCGGCCCCTCGAGCGTCTCCTTGCCCCAGCGCAGCGAGTGATCCAGCCGCTCCTGCAGCAGATAAATCGCGTTCATCGTCCGGGGATTGTTGATGTTGTCGGTGGAGACGAACGAGGTATCCAGCGAGCCCGGTCGCGAAGTGTGGAAGAGCTGCCAGATAAAGTTCGACTGATCCGCTTCCCAATAGAAGATCCGGTCGATCCAGAAATACTGCGCACCTACCTCGGAGCTGATATTTTCCCACTTGGGATTGTCAGGATCCGCAGGCGGTTTAACCGGATTCGGCCCCACATGGCAAAAACCGCACGACATGCCCACGCGATACGGGCGCACAAGATTCTTGTTGTTATAGTAGTTGGGATCGGTGTAATACCTTACCGGGTCCCAGCGCTTCGCTGCTGCTTCATCAAAGTCGGGATTGGGAAATAGCCGCAGCCCTACAATGCCCGTTTCGTACCCATAAAACGAGCCCACCGGAAAATCCTTGCCGTCTATCTTCCTGCCGCGGGAGCCGATCTTCACGCCGGGATATTTCTGCTCGTTCTCAAACGGATCGGGCTGGCAGTCCGCGCGGCGCTTGTCGAGCCACAATCCCCAACGATCGGGATCGGGTCCCGTCGCCTTTTCGAAACACGGATCGTTGACCAGCCCTAGATACTCCCAGCGGTGATCGCGGCTGAAGTTGGGATCGATTTTCAGGAGCGCCGGATGGTCAGAGAGTATTTTCAGAAAATCCAGTGCACCGGCGCTGCGGTAGATCAGCGTGTCCCACAGGTGGTCGTTGCCGGCGGTCCACACCAGCCACGTGTTGCGCCCTTTGATGAGCGCGGTTTTATCTGCTGCCGGCGCAAGCGCAGTCAAGTCGATGCCGCCGTCCATGTCGTGGAAGTAATCCTCATCAGCAGCCGGAAACGTAGATGCATCCCGGCCGGCACTCAGCGCTTCGTCTTTGACGTGTCCCGGCCGAGGCTGGCTGAGCCGCCAGCTCAAGAAGGCCGCGCCAACGAATGCAACTACGATCAGGACAATGCTCAGAAGGGCCGTGAGCCAAGGACTCCGTTTGTCAATCACTGAAATTACCTCCCTGTCGTGGTGGCGCCTGCCTTTGAAAAATATCGAAGGGCCCGCATGCCCGGCAGAAAGAAATACGCTCCGCCGCGCACGGTAATGAATTGCGGCATCTCCATCAGCCGCCTACGCACCTTGCCTGCCAGCGGAATAGAGAACGTGTTGGTAAACGGGCAGCCTTGCACCGGCTCGCGATTGCCGAGCAGCGGATCGCTCTCCTCGGTGAGCCCGTCGAACTTTGTCCGTGCCATCCACGCGTTCTGCACAAACTCGAACTGCCGCTCGATATTCGCATTCAGCGCGATGAAGTGCAGGCCGCGCTCGGGGTCGCCCGACGGCGCCGGCTGAAGCGCCTCTCCCGGCGACAGCTCCGGTCCATATTCGCGGCCCCGCCGCAAAATCCTGTGAAAACGCACCGAAGCCGCAAGGTCTTCGTGAACACTCGTCTCGCCGAAGCCCAGCATGTGGGCCAGCTCCGATAGAACACCCGAAGGATTTCCCGGCAGATCCGGCGTGCGCGGATTCCCGCGCCGCACGTGCGCTCCTAGCGGGCAGCGCATGCCATCGGGATCGTCCGCATAATTGAACTGGTTCAGCCGCACATCTTGTTTGCGCTTTGCCTCACTCCCTGTTGCGCCCACGCCCGCAATCGGCGTCTGGCTTAGCGGCTCGAGCGGCGCACCGTCTTCGATCCTGCGCCCCAGCAGGGCTTCCGCTACCCCGTATCCGGTCTCGTGCGCGGCGCGCGTCGCCTCATCCACGTATTGCCAGAACGCGCGCACATCCTGTTGGAGCTGCCGAATCACAACATACGTCCCGTTCTTACCCAGATCTTTTTTCCCGGGCTGATCCTCAGCGTCTGGAAGATCGCCGGCATCTTTGTCACCTGCATCGAGCAACGGCCGGTCCGTGTAACGGCTGTACTCGTTCGGGTAGCCGAGCAAAAAATCTCCCAGGCACACCACATTGCCGTACGTGAGCTGATTGCCGTTTACTGACACCGTGCGCGTCCGATTCCAGTCGATCTGCGGCTGGCTGATGCCGTCGATAAATCCAAAATGCTCACGCCCGCCCAGGTCTGAAGTCGTCAGCCTGCCAATCTCGTTGAATCCTTCCTGAAACCAAGATCCTCGTATCGATTGCAGCCATCCATCCAGTCGTCCGGGTTCCGCGAACACCATCGCCACCACGTGCGGAACTCTGCCGCTTCCGCCCCACTCCCACACCGAAGGTGCATTGGCTCCTACGTCGCCCAGCCGGCGCGACCGGTTTGCATCGCCTGCCATTCCGGAAAGAAACTCGGCAGAAAAGCCGGTAATGATGTTGTCCGGAACACCGAGTGCCGCCAGTCCCTGCCACGTAAAGGCCACCTGCAGCGCGGTCGTGGGCACGGGATTCCTTTCGAAGGCCGTCGTTACCGGCGCCTGCGCCAGCCATGTGCGCGCAGCCCGCGGATCGCGGACGTTCAGCAGCAGATAGACGGCCTCGGTCATATTGGCGAAACCGAACCGCACCAGTCCCTGCACGTCTGCGTAGTCCACTGCCGCGAGCATCGCTTGCTCCTTCAAAAAAGCGCCACCCACTGCCGAAGCTCTGCTTCCGGCAGATCGCTCTTTTCAATTCCTTCGCGGATCAACGTGTTTCTCTTCAGATCGAAAGCCGTCAGCCCCGGATACGCCTTATACCAGACATTCGTCGGCAGCTCATGCCGCCGAAGAAAATATTTGAACTTCTGTTCGTCTTTCGCACCGTCGAGGACCAGCCAGCGCGACGACGGATACCCCACGCCATTGCTGAACACAAGGTTTAATCCCCAGCCGACTTTGTTGATGAAGTCATCCATGTAACTGTCGAGGCTTCCGTCGTAGTTGCTTGCAAACAGCAGCCGCCTGCGGTGATTGATAAACACCCAGCGCGCAAAGTGAATGGTGCCCACCCGCGCGAGCTGGCCGCGCGTGTAAATGTGCCGCGCCGTCCAGTTCAACAGCCACAGCAGAAACACAAGTGTCCAGCGCCGGAAGAGTCCCGGCTTCACGCTGCCCATCGCCGTGAACTGGTTGGTCACGTCGTAGTCTTCAATCGTTGCCAGCCGTTCTTCGTAGCAGGCCTGCACCCTCGGCGCAATCTCGGGGTCGCTCTTCTCGCGGCTGCGCAACTGATACGCGAAGAATGGCAGATAGAGAAGCAGCAACGGCGAAAGAACCAGCAGCACGAGAGGCGCGGCGATCAGGTGCGCCGCGTTGCGCAACCACCAGCCGAAGGGTGTGGCCGGCGGAGGCGTCAGCGCGAGACGGCCCGCGCGCATCTCATCATCGAAAAGACCGGCGAGGATGCCGCAGTGCTGTTGAAGAACGAAGGCGGTGCATTGCCGTTGAGGAGCGCTGATTTGGATTCCGTCGTTCTCATCGGCCCCACCGCAAGTCAGATAGACGCCATCGGTATCAATGGCGAACGCTCTGTAGGTTTGCCCGAACGGCAGGTCGGCCCGCTCGAGGCGATGAAGAGCATCTCGGGCAATCCGAATATTCGCTTTGCCGTAGATGATGATATGACCGGCACCCCGGTTCCTGCCAGCGCTCTGAGTTACAACACTAAGCCCGGTCTGCTGCGGATCGGCTCGGGCGCTTCGCAGATCGATGACCAACTGAACTTCACGATCAAAGGCGGGAACGCGCTGCCTCCCAATACCGCCGTAACCTGGAAAGGCTTTCTCACTGCGCCATCGGCCGGCACTTACTGGCTCTATCTTCAGGCTCTGGGCAC
>JASHVE010000208.1 GCA_030039675.1 Acidobacteriaceae bacterium
CCCAGCAGGCGAAGCCCTCGCAGGCCGTTGGCTACGCCGCGCTCGAAGAGCGCATTGAGGCGCGGAATCTGGTCGGCGGCTGAGGCCAGCACGATTTTGCCGCACACGTCGTGCGGGATGCCACGCTCGACGCAGAAGGCGACCATCTTTTGTATGCCCTCGACGGCGAGGCGCGCCTTGGTCGAGCCGGGCTTGTAGTAGAGGCCGCAGTGCAGAACGCCGCTATTGTGGCCGGTCTGATGACGGCCAGGGCCAGACTCTTTTTCGAGCAGCAGTAGAGAGGTCGAAGGAAAACGGGCGAGGAGCCGGTACGCCGTTGCCAGCCCGACGATTCCCCCGCCGATAATGACGACTTTTCGGCTCATTCTCCAACCATGCCGGATGGCCCGGTTCATTCTATGAGCAGATTATCGAGACGCCAACTCTTCTTCCGGAACCGGCGCACCTGCAGCGCTGCGCAGAGTAAGCTGTTTTTCTTTGCGCAGCTCCTTGAAAGCGCGATAGACGAACCAGCCCATATACCAGCCATCGAGGTATTTGTAGGGCGTTTCGCCGGTGGTGTAGTGGCCGCAGGGCAGCACGCGGGGCTCGAAGCGCACGCCGTTCTGACGGAAGGCGTCGACAACCTGGAGTGAGTATTCGCGGGGAAAGGTCAGGTCGTATTCGGCGTAGATGAGCAGACAATTCTTGCCGGCGGCGTGGCCGTCGGGGCCGAGAAAACGCTGGTAATAGCTGACCGGGCTGATCGCGGACCACAGCTCGCAAAGACGCTGTTGCGTGAGGCCGACCTGCTCGAGGCCCTGGCGGATGTGGCGCGTGCTTTGTCCCGCCCAGACGACGTCTCCGAAGGCCGTCGACGCGTGGTTGAACGCATTCACGCGCAGCCTCGGGTCGTGCGCGCTGGCGAGGAAGGCATAGCAGGAGCCGAGGCTGGTGCCGAGGACACCGAAGTGCTCATAGCCCTGGTGCTCAAGCCAATCGAGGCAACAACGGATGTCGATGACGGCCTGGCGGCATGCAGAGATGGTGCGGCCGATGTTGGCGCTCACGGCATAGTCGGAGCGCTCGAGCTCGGCGGGGCGGCGGATGTCGTGATAAGGCTTGGAGAGCCGCAGCGCCGAGACGCCCATGCGATTGAAGATGGCGCAGAGGGCGTTGTGGCTGAAGGCGTCGGCGTTCCACTGCGGCAGCACGACGATGGCTTGCTTGGGACGCGTGGGGTCTTGGTGCGCCGGCGCAGGATACCAGCGCGCGTTGACCATGTCGTTTTCAGGGTAGGGCGTGCGCTCCGGCGAGGTGAAGCGGAGGAACTGCGCTTTCCGCGCTTTGCCGTCGGCGATCTGCTGGCGGAGGGCCGCATCGTGCACCAGGGTCTCGGGGCGGACATTCGTGGGATAGAGCTCGGGATACCGCTCTTCAAGCCAGTAGTCGGTGGGCCGCTCGTAGCCGAAGAACTTGTCGCTGTGGCGGATGAGGAGCCGGTTGATCTGGACCATCGCGGCTTCGGCAGCAGCGGGATCGCGTTCGACCTCAGGGCCGGGAAGGACAGAAGAGATGCCGTGGGAGGCAAGAAACGGCGCGAGCCAGTCGAAGCCCCACTCGAGGGGCCGCACCACGCGATTTTCATCGCGCGTGGTCAGCCGCGTTTCCCAGTCATACATCCAGCGCGCATATCGGCCTTTGAACATCGCTGGTTCAAGTTTATCAATGGCGGCGAAACGGGAGCGATGGAGCAAGGCTCAGAACCTGCGCGCATTGCGCTTCAGGGCAAGGTACTCGGCCGTGAACCAGACGAGGCTGAGCAAAAGGATAGCGGCAATGAGGATCTGGGAGCCGACACAGTACAAACACCAGACGCCAAGGCCGTACTGTTCGATCATGGAAAGCCGAAAGGCGAAAAGGAATCCCGCCGCGGAGGTGAGGAAGGTGATGAAGCGCCAGCGCGCGAAACCGAAGCCGGCGAGCAACAGATAGCCGGCAATGCCGATGACCGCGATGGGAACATGCCCCATGACAGCAAAAGAGCTGTGGTTGACGATGCCGCAGTCCCACTTTGCATTGATGGAGCAGGGTTCGGTGCCGGTGTCGTAGTGGAGGCGCAACGCGAGGGTTGACACAACGGCGCCGGCGAGAGCGAGGATGAGGATCACATAACGCATCGAGACGATTGTATCGAAGCGGGGCAGGGCCGCGCGGCAGGCTCAGTCGATAGGATGAATTCATGACGGAAGACGGCAAGCAGACCGGTTGTGGCGGGCGGCGGATCGCCTTCTTCGGCGGAAGTTTCGATCCGCCGCATCGGGGGCATGTGGCCGTGGCGCGCGCAGCGCAGAGAGCGCTGGGCCTGGACACGGTTCTGTTTGCGCCGGTAGGCGCGCAGCCGCTCAAACAGGCGGGTGCAACAGCGAGCTTCGAGGACCGGCTGGCGATGACGCGGCTGGCGATTGCCGGAGAGCCGGGTTTGGAGATTTCGCTCGCCGATGCGCCGACGGTCGCGGGCGGGCCGAACTACACGCTGGAGACGCTGAAGCAGTTGCGCGCGGAGCTGGGCCCGGAGTGCGCATTGTTTTTTCTGATGGGCGCAGACTCTTTCTTCGGGTTGCGCAAATGGCATCGCGCTGCGGAGATTCCCTTTGCCGCGCCTTTGATCGTCGCTTCGCGCCCAGGCCAGCCGCTGGAAGGCGTGAAGGCCGCGTTGCCGCAAGGATTGACGATAGAAGAACGTGGAGAAATCCGAAACACGACGCCGGACGGCGTAAGAGTGCGCGAGTTTGTGCTCAGAAACCCTCAAGGTACGGCTGCGAAGTTCTACTTGCTGCCGGGGCTCGATATCCGGATCAGCGCGTCAGAGATTCGGGAGCGGCTGCGCGCGGCGCCGGATGTCGCGGGGATGTGCGCCTGGTTGCCCGACGCGGTCGCCGGGTATGTGCAGGCCCACGGGCTGTATCGGTAATTTACGGGCAGCCCGCGACGCGCTACGATGGTGGATTGG
>JASHVE010000018.1 GCA_030039675.1 Acidobacteriaceae bacterium
TTGTCGACGCCAGGCACTGATTCAACGCGGTGACTCTGCGGAAACTTTACGATTCTCCTGCTAATCTCTTTGCAACTGGAGCACAAGTCCGGGAACGTGCAAATGCAAAAATCACAACCTCCGGCTATTCCAATGAACAGGAGACGCAAAATGACCCGAATAATCCTCGTCTTCGTCTGCTTTCTGGCGTCCGTCTCAGTTGCTGCCAACACCCAGATGGTTTCGAGCAGCACAATTCAAAACGATCCGGCGAAGGAAACGCTGTGCGCACAGCGGGCGAAGGCTAAGCCGGTTCCGTTCCTCATCGATCAGAGCTATGTGGAAAGCACCAGGGCCCTCCATCCCGATACCACCTTCATCGCAGCGGACGGCATCGTCCCTGAACTGATTGAGTGCCGCGTGAGCGAAAGCACCGGAAAGTATGAACCGGACGCACTGGATTCGGAAGATTCCTCTTACTGGAGCCTGCCCCACCCGCAGCAGTTCACTCCAGGCATTGGCACGGCGGCTGGACAGATCAAGGCAGCCGATGCGTGCATCAAAGCTGCCCGCGAGAAGGTCAATCGCGATGGATTCGACCACGGTTTCAGCCCGACAATGGGAGTGAATGAAATCGACTTGAGTGTCGGCCCGTGGTACCGCCCCGGGGCGCGCATTGCCGGAATGAAAGCGGAACGCTACGACATCGCCGTCGCGGGCGAACTATTCTACAAATCCTCCGGGCCCGACCTCGACGCAGTCAAGGTCAGTTGCCTGCTTTCGCCCATGCTGGAGGTGAAAGCGATTCAAACCAAGTGACGAAATCCGCTCGCCTGCGAGCCCTCAGTATCGCTCCCCAAACTCGGGATCCACAGGATTCTCGAACAGCGAAGCATCGCGGGTCACGATCGTCAGCCCCGACGGCGTGACGAAATAGCGCCGCTTGTCTTCCACCGGGTCGTACCCGATCACTGTGCCCTCCGGAATATGCACATCGCGGTCGATGATCGCGCGGCGGATGCGGCAGTGCCGGCCGATATTCACGTGCGAAAAGATAATGCTCGAGTCCACATCCGAGTACGAATTCACGCGCACATCCTGCGACAGCACCGAGTTCGAGACCGATGCGCCGGAGATGATCACCCCGGCGCTGATGATCGAGTTCACCGCCATCCCCGACCGCCCCGGTTCACCGAAGACAAATTTGGCCGGCGGATACTGCCGCACCCGCGTGCGCATCGGCCAGCTCTTGTCGTACAGGTTGAAGATCGGCGAAACCGAGCACAGATCCGTGTTGGCTGCGTAGTAGGCATCCAGCGTTCCCACGTCGCGCCAGTAGAGCGCCTGTTTCTTGTTCTCGTCCACAAAGCTGTAGGCCACCATCTTTTTCTTGCCCAGCATATTCGGCAGAATATTGTGGCCGAAGTCGTGCTTCGAATCCGGATCGTCCGCATCCGAGATCAACGCCTTGATCAGGCACTCGGTATTGAAGATGTAAATGCCCATCGAAGCATCCACCGCATTCGGGTTGAACGGCGAGCGCACATTCGTGGAAGCCGGCTTCTCCTGGAATCCCGTCACCTCGCCCGACTGGCTCACCTCCACCACGCCGAACCGCGACACCTCATCCGGCGCAATCGGCAGCGTGGCCAGCGTCACGTCCGCGTTGGTGTCGCGGTGATGCGCCAGCATCCGGCTATAGTCCATCTTGTAGATGTGGTCGCCGGAGAGGATGATGACGTGGCTGGGCTGCTCGCTCCCGATCGAATAGATGTTCTGGTACACCGCGTCGGCCGTTCCCATATACCAGTTGGCGCCGGTCCGCTGCATAGGCGGCATCAGTTCGAAGAACTCGCCCAGTTCCTGTGCCACAATGCCACTCCAGCCCTCGCGGATGTGCCGATTCAGCGACAGAGCCTTGTATTGCGTGAGCACATACACCCGCCGCAGACCCGAATTGATGCAGTTCGAAAGGGTAATATCGATGATCCGGTAATGCCCCCCGAAGGGCACCGCCGGTTTTGCGCGGTCACGTGTCAGTGGAAACAGCCGTTCTCCCGCACCGCCCGCGAGCAATACGCCAAGAGTATCTTTCATGTCCATCCGACCCCGCCTTTGCCGCTGTCTCCAACGTCTCGCTCATTTGAGGGAGTGCCGCAATCCGAAACAGCATATTCTTTGGCGGCACTTCCTCACAAGCGTCATCGAACGCAGGAGAATACCACATCAAGATGAACTTGGCAGCCTCGCTCTTGAAGAGATGATTTTGAAAACAGGAGAGTTGCCGCGGAGACGGCCGGGCGAAGGCTGCTACACCGCGCGGCAGCCTATCGCAATTCCCGAGTCCACGCATCCGGGAGGAACCGAACTCCAGTCGATGCGACCATCCGGGAGACGGCTACCCTATACAGATCCCAATGGGACACAGTAACCCGGAAATTGCTGTAGCGCGCGGTGCCATCCCACGCCTGGCGTGCCGCTGGCCGCTTACCAGCCGGAAACCCAGTTTTCTTTGCGCAGCGAACGCTTGATCTTCGTGAACTTGTACTCCATCCCTACCGAGATGGCGAAGTTGATGTCGTTCGCCGTGGTGAACGGAGGGTAGTTGATGCTATACCGCGTCCACACCGCATCGGGAGAGATGCGGAAGACCAGGTGCTCCGAGCGGTTCAGGTCGAAGTGGCCGCCCATAATGATCGCCGGCGCGAACTGGTTCGGGTAGAACCCCACAACAGAGGCAGGCTTTCCCAGCAGGCTGTGCTGGAAATTCCCATACACTCCCCCTGCCATCACGTGCGCAATAATCGCGCCGTGCTTGTTATGCGGTCCCAGAACCTCCGGGCCCGCGGCGAAGAAATACTCCGCGACAAACGGCCCTTTGATGGGACCGCCGTTGGAATTCGCATCGTTCGGCGCCGCGCCGCTGGTGCCCACGTACGTCCGGTCCGTAGCTTCGACGGCCCAGTGCTTCGTGAGCCACATCGACGCCTCGAAGTCCAGTCCGCCCAGGTTCGCGCCCTGCAGCAGGTTCGGTCCGGCCTTCATGTGGTCGTAGGCCGCATTCAGCGACAAGTCCCACCGGTTGTCGTACCGCACCTTCGCCAGCGGATCGACAACAATATACGGTGTGCTCTCCGTCGTCTGTGCGTTGCTGCTTGTTTGGGTCGATGTTGACGACGATGAACTCTGGGCTTCCATCCGGGTGCCGGCTCCAAACGCCAGAGCCAGAACGGCAAGCAAACAGGGAAAAAACCTTACTGGAAAACGCATCACCAACCAGCTTACAAGACCATACCGGCCAGCCACAACGCGTCTCACACTCCTGTTCCCTGATCCCTGTCGGGGTCCCCGGCGAGCGGTTGTTGCTCGCTGGGGTGACTGTTCCCTATTTATGGTTCGCATCTTTCCATTGGACGCGCCCAAACCAGATACCGCACTGTTTTGAGCGTCTCCAGCAGCGCCGTCGCGTCGTCATGCCACTCCGTTCCCGGTTCCAGCGGCGGAGCCGCATGCGCTCGCCACGCAATTGGCATCCGGCTGAAGATCAGCCCTGCGCGCTTCAGCTGCCACGCGCTCGAAACCACTTCCGCCGACTCCCACCCGTGCGCCTTCATCAGCCGCACCGAGTAGCACGCATTCTGAATCGTGTCCCGCGCGTCGGGCTCCACGGCCACGGCCGACGCTGGAATCCCTTGCGCCTCCGCCGTCCGCGCCATCACCTGCGCTTCCACGAATTGGTTTTTCACCGCCGCGCCGGTAAAGATCAGGTGCGCCGCCGCGCCGCGCTCGTACTCGTGCACCGCCTCGGTCACCCGCGCCAGCTCGATGGGCGTCGGGTTCCCATCCGCATCCGCCGGATCGCCCAGCACGATCACCGCGTCAAAGCGCGTCTGGTCGGTATTGCCTTGCGGCGCCAGCCGCCGTGCCAGATATCCCCACGCCAGCAACCCCACAATTAACAGCACCGCCAGCAGAATCCCGCGCCCCCGCCAACGCATCCGCCGTCGCCGCCGTGCAGGCGTCACCCGCCGCGTCGCGCTCCGCGCCGTCGCCCGCCTCCGCGCATTCGTAGAAGTTGTAGGCCTCGCCGCCAGAATGCAGCCCCCCCAACCTCCACTCTATCGCGGCAGGGAACAGTGGACAGGGAACAGGGAACGGGGAATAGGGAACAGGGAGTAGCCAGTTGCCCCACCTTCGCCGCGTCTTTCATCTTCGCGGCCAAGGTAGGAAGCTCAAACCGCAAACTGAAAACTGCGAACTGAGAACTGCGAACTATGAACTGATCACTATTCCCTGCATCCATCATTCCAGCCCCAGCGGCTCTTCCCAGCTCGCAAACACAAACTCGTGCAGCGGCTTCCGTTCCCGTGGCTGCACTTCGCGCTGGATCATCTCTTCATTTTTCAGCAACTCCGGATCGCCCTGGTAGCCCAGCGCAATCACCGCGCCCAGCTCGAATACGTCCGGAATCGCCAGCAGCGTCCGCGCCTTCTCGCGGTCAAACCCCGCCATCTGGTGGGTCGTCAATCCCGCTGCCGCCGCCTGCAGCACCAGGTACGCGCTGGCCGCGCCCAGGTCATATATCGCGTGCAGATTCAGCGCGTCGTTATGGCTGAACCGCGTCCTCGCCACCCCCAGGATCAGCACCGGCGCGTGCCCCGCCCACTGCGCATTGAAAGGCACCAGCGACTCCAGAATCTTCTTATACGTTTCCGACCCGTGCCGCCCCACCAGGAACCGCCACGGCTGCTCGTTGTAGCTCGAAGGCGCCCACCGCGCCGCCTCGAACACCCGTTTCAGCTCCTCCGCCGACACATGCCGGCTCGTAAACGCCCGCGGGCTCCACCGCTGGTGGATCACCGGCAACACCCCGTCGGCCGGGTGCGCCTGCTTGATCTTGTTCACTTCACTAACGCTCAACGCCATAAAAACTCCCATTGCTCCTCAAAAATTAGGATGCGTCTTTAAAGATTCCGCGCCAGGCCGCAAGGATTCCCACATATCCACAAATCGACAAAGAACCACGCACGAGCCCAGTGGTTGATAAAAACAGAATTGTGAGTGTGCGATCCTTAACCTAGAGTCAGCGCTCTTCTTTGGAAACCTGATTCCCGTGACGCAGCAGATTGTGCTGGGGCGTTAGGATTGATATTGACGAGGGCATCATTGTGCGCTTCGATACATGAAGCACCCCTACTTCCTGACCGGACGAAACGATGGCTTTGGCACTGAAAAGGAACTTCGCACCAGAAGAAGAGGATTTGTCAGTTGGCAATCTTGCTTCATTTGTCCCACAGGAGATCTATCCGCTCGATAATCCTCAAACAGATTTACCGCGCATTGCGAAAGACAACAAACTGACGCACTTGATAGAGGAGGCAGTACAGAAAATCCCAACTAGGCATCGCCTCGTAATGGGCGACGCGCGAAAAATGGGCGAGATCGCCTCAAATTCGGTGCACTTAATAGTGACCTCGCCGCCTTACTGGACATTAAAGGAATACCGCGACTCAGAAGGTCAAATGGGGCACATAGAAGACTACGAAGAATTTCTCGTTGAATTAGATAAGGTGTGGGCAGATTGCTATCGCCTATTAATCCCTGGCGGCCGATTAGTCTGTGTGGTTGGTGACGTGTGTCTTTCGAGAAGAAAAAACAACGGACGGCATACAGTGGTACCTCTCCACGCGTC
>JASHVE010000209.1 GCA_030039675.1 Acidobacteriaceae bacterium
CGCAGCATCACGGCTTTCGTGCTCACGTACCGTCTCGCGCCGCGCTATCACTATCCGGCGCCGATCCTCGACGGATACCGGTCGGTGCGCTGGGTGCGCAGCCACGCGAAGGAGTACAACGTCGATCCGAGCCGGATCGGCATGTGGGGATTCTCTGCCGGCGGCCATCTTGTGGGCATCGTGGGCACGCACTTTGACGACGGCAATCCGCAGGCCGCCGACCCGATCGATCGCGTGAGCGACCGGCCGGACTTTGTCATCAGCTCCTACGGCGGATTGACGCTGGAGGCAGGCATCGCCAAGCCGCACGCGATGGGATCGCTGCTGGGCGAGAATCCTTCTCCGGAGTTGATCGAGGACATGTCGCCGGACAAGCACGTGACGGCGCGCACGCCGCCATATTTTCTCTATGCCACTACGACCGATCAGTCGGTTCCCGTGTTGAGCAGCGTGGCCTTTTATACTGCGCTGGTGCGGGCCGGCGTTCCTGCGGAGATGCACATCTTCGAGCTAGGTCCGCATGGCACGGGGCTCGCCCAGGCGTATCCCGCGCTTTCCGCTTGGCCGGAGCTCCTGGAGAACTGGTTGCGGTTGAATGGATGGATCGCGGAACGTTCGGCGAAGTGACGCCACCTGCACTTTCCGGTTCAAGCCAGCCGACAAGATGCGATTTGGGCGGCTGCGCCATTGTTGAAACAGTACAAGGATGGATATCATTTGGTTCGATGCTGAAACAAAAAATACCTCGGACCGGAATGAGATCCGGTCGGTGTTCGGAGTCTGGATGAAGACCATTCGCACCTTTGCCTGGGTTCTATTCCTCACCTTGACCGCCTGCAGCGCCTGCGCGGAAGAGTCGCCATGGTCGCAGCGCGCAGCAAACGCCGCTATGGCACGTTGGCCGGATGGGCGGTTTGTTCCGGCGGGAGCGCCGTGGGCGTGGAACTACGAGCTGGGCACGCTGCTGGAAGGTATGGATGCGGTGTGGCTGGATACTGCGGACGGCCGCTACTTCAACTACGTCAAGGCTTCCGTCGATCAGCTTGTTGCGCCGGATGGTTCGATTCCGACGCTGAAGCCGGAAGAGAAGCAGCTCGACAACATCCTGCTCGGGCGGCAGCTTTTGCTGCTGTACGGCGTGACGCAGAACAAGCGTTACCTGACGGCGGCGACGCAGCTCTATGACGAACTGAAGCAGCAGCCGCGCAACGCCGACGGCGGCTTCTGGCACAAGCAGCGCTATCCGAATCAGATGTGGCTCGACGGGCTGTATATGGCCGAGCCATTCTATGCAGAATATGCTTCGATTTCTCATCATCCGGAAGACTTTGCGGACATCACGAAGCAGTTTGTGCTGATGGAAGAGCATGCGCGAGATGCAAAGACAGGGCTGCTGTATCACGGATGGGATGCGTCGAAACAGGAACGCTGGGCCAGCAAGCAGACCGGCGACTCGGAAGAGTTCTGGGCGCGGGGCATGGGTTGGTACATGATGGCGCTCGTGGATACGCTGCGCTACTTTCCCGAGAACGATCCGGGACGGGCGCAGTTGCTGGCCATCCTCGATCGCGAAGCGGCAGCCGTAGCGCGGTATCAGGATGCGTCGACGGGGCTTTGGTACGACGTTTTGAATAAGCCGGCAGCCCAGGGGAACTACTTCGAGTCATCGGCGGCGTGCATGTTTGTGTATGCGCTGGCAAAAGGCGTCCGGCGCGGCTATCTGCCGGAGCACTATCTTGCCAATGCGAAGCGCGGCTATCAGGGGATTCTCGCTCACTTCATGCAAGCCGGAGCCGGCGGCGTCGTTTCTCTCACTGATACGGTGAAGGCCTCGGGCCTGGGCGGCGATCCGTATCGCGATGGCAGCTACGGATACTACATCGGCGAGAAGAGGGTCGCGAACGATCCGAAGGGCGTGGGCGCGTTTCTGCTGGCGAGCACGGAGATGGAGAATGCGCAAAATGCCAAGCTGGGACGCGGCGACACGGTGATGGTGGATGGCTGGTTCAACTCGCAGCAACGCACGGACGCGTTCGGCCAGCAGGTCTACTTCCACTATAAGTGGGATACGGAGGATGCGCCCGGCTACTCGCTGTTCGGTCGCATCTTCCGCAACTTCGGCGCGCAGACAAAGGAGCAGGATGCCGAGCCGACGTTCGCGAATCTGCGCGGGGCGCAGGTGTTTGTGATTGCGTCGCCGGACAATCTCGACAAAAATCCCAGAGCTCACTTCGCAACAGCAGAGGATGCGAATCAGATTACCGAATGGGTGAAGGCAGGCGGCGTGCTGATGATCATGGAAAACGACACGTCGTTCGCCGACCTCGATCATTTCAACGTCGTCTCTGAGAGGTTCGGGATCCACTTCAACAGCGTCCTGCGCAAACACGTGATCGGCACGCAATGGGAGATGGGCAAAATCGCCATCCCGCCTACAGGCCCCATCTTCCACAGCGGCCACACCATCTATGTCAAAGACGTCTGCACCATTACGACCAGCGGCCCCGCTCACCCTGTGCTCAGTGAAGGCACCGACATTTTCATGGCCACGGCGAAGTACGGGAAGGGAACTGTCTACGCCATGGTCGACCCCTGGCTCTACAACGAGTACACCGACGGCCGCAAGCTGCCCGAGATGTATGACAACTACGCCGCCGGAAAAGAACTGGTCCGCTGGGTGCTCGCGCAGGTCCCGCACTGAAGTGATGTAGCGCGGGCCTCTTGGCCCGCATACTGCGACCGACTATCTTCGCACCTTGACGAGGCTCGTCCAAGATGCCTACCCTTGGAAGGTCCCAGTGGTCAGTCCACTTGGGAAGCGCCTCCCCGCCCATCGGAGACACACATGCTCTCGCGCTCGCTCTCTTTCTTCTTCTCGCCGCTTTCGTTTTTCGTCGCCTTGCCGCTCCTGGCCCAGGACACGCGCACCGTCACCGAACCGAAGATTCCGCCGGCGTGTGTCACCCTCCAGGCCGACATTGCCGCCCGCAACGGTGTCATTTCTGCCGCCGATGAGCAGAAGCTCTCCACCGCCCGCATCCAGGACGCGATGGATCATTGCGCCGCCGGCGATTCTGTCGTCCTCCGCGCCCACGGTAAAAAGAACGTCTTCCTCACCGGCCCGCTCACCCTTCGCGATGGCGTCACTCTCGTCATCGACAAGAACACCGCCCTGGTTGCCTCGCGCGATCCCCGTGTCTACGATTTATCGCCCGGCGGTTGCGGCATCGTCTCGCGCCGCGGCCACGGATGCAAGTCGCTTATCACCGGCGACGGCATCAAGAACGCCGGCATCATGGGCCTGGGCTCCATCGACGCGCGTGGCGGCGCAACATTGCTTGGGCAGGACGTCACCTGGTGGGATCTGGCGCACGAAGCCAAAGTTAGGGATGAGCAGCAAAGCGTTCCATCCATGATCGCCATCCGTCACGCCGAAAACTTCACCATGTACGAGATCACCCTGCGCAACTCACCCGGTTTCCATGTCTCGGTGAACCAGACCGACGGCTTTACCGCTTGGGGCGTGAAGATCATGACGCCAAAAACCGCGCGCAACACCGACGGCATCGATCCCGGCTCCTCGCGCAACATCACCATCGCCTATAGCTACATTCATACCGGTGACGACGACGTCTGTCTCAAGCCCAGCGCCGCCGGCCCTGTCTCCAATATGTCGGTCCTCCACAACCACTTCTACACCGGCCACGGCATGTCCATCGGCAGCGGCACCTTCGGCGGCGTCGATCACCTCCTCGTTGAAGACCTCACCATCGACGGCGCCGACAACGGTCTCCGCATCAAGTCTGATCGCAGCCGCGGCGGCCTCGTTCACCAGGTGGTTTACCGCAACATCTGCATCCGCAACGTTTCCAATCCGCTCGTCTTTACGCCGCTCTACACCACCTTCAGCGGTGACCGCCTTCCCATCTACAAAGACATCACACTCGAAAACGTGCACATCCTCACGCCCGGCGCCTATACCTTTTATGGCCTCGACCCCGATCCCGATCACAAGCTCGAGATCAAATTCGACAACGTCTTTGCCGACGACCAAAAAGACTCGCTCTTCTACGACCAGGACGCCGCCATCACCGTCGGCCCCCATCTCGGCAATCTGGTACCGAAGGGCGACGACGTAACCGACACCGACGCACCGGACTCCACTCCTGGCCAGCCGCTCGACTGCGATACCCGCTTCGTGCCTTTCCCCGCAGACAAAACAGCCCCGGAGATGGTCGGCAAAGTTCCGCCCGAAGATAAAACCTTCTATGTCGCCGCCGATGGAACCGGCGATTATTACTCCATCCAGCGCGCGCTCGACATGGCTCCTAAAACCGGCGGCGCTGTCCTCTCCGTCTCGCCCGGTGTCTATCGCGAAATCCTCATCATCGACAAGCCCAACATCACCATTCGCAGTGCCAATCCTGACCCAAGCAAAACCATTGTCGTCAACGATCGTAGCGCCGGCCAGAATGGCGGCACGCTTCACTCGGCCACGGTCAACGTCACAGCCGATAATTTCTTCGCCGAAAACATCACCTTCCAGAACGATTTCAACCGCACGCACGAGCAGACCTCGCAAGGCTCGCAGGCCCTGGCCATCAACGTTACCGGCGACCGCGCCGTCTTTCACAACGTGCGCTTGCTCGGCAATCAGGACACCGTCTATCTCGGCACGCGCTGCGAGCCCGACCGTCAGGATTGCGTGCCCACGCGCCAGTACTTCTCCGATTGTTATGTGGCCGGCAACGTCGACTTCATCTTCGGCGACAGCAAGGCCGTCTTCGAGAACTGCGAGCTCCACTCCACCCCGCACAGCGGCGGCTACATCACTGCGCAATCCAGGCACTATCTCGCCGAGGACTCAGGCTTTGTCTTCGATCATTGCAAAATTACTGCAGATCCTGGTGTTACCGGACCCGTCTATCTCGGCCGCCCCTGGCGCCCCTATGCGACCGTCATCTACATGCATACCGACATGGGCGACAAGATCGATCCCGCCGGCTGGCATGAATGGCATCCCGGCCAGACGCATTCCCTCGACACGGCCTACTACGCCGAGTTCGACTCCAGCGGCCCCGGCGCGCATCACGACGAGCGCGATCCGCACACGCATTTCCTCACACCCGAGCAGGCCGCGCAATATGAACCGAAAGTCTTTCTGCGCGACACCGATCACTGGGATCCGACAAAATTGCCTGGACAGCCTGCGCAGTAAAATGGAGATGGCACCTCAGAGGCTCGTTCAATCATTTCGTTGCCATCCTGAGCGAAGCCCCGCTCGGCGGGGCGGAGTCGAAGGATCTGTAGTTGCTTTTCAATGCAAAGGAAATCTCCTATTCCAGCAGGAAAGCAGCGCGTTCCACTGACGAGCTAAAAGCTAGGAGCTAGAAGCTAGCAGCTAGAAGCTGCTTTCCGGAGACTCACAATGAAGACCGTACTCATGGCTGACCCCGTCCGCTACCCGCGCATGACCACAGACGAGCTGCGCGAAACCTTTCTGATCGATTCGCTTTATGAGCCCGGGCAGCTCCATCTGAATTACGTCGATCTCGATCGCTCCGTGGTCGGTTTCGCGGCGCCGGTCGATGCCGCAATCCCTCTGCCCACCTTCCCCGAGCTTCGTGCTGCCTACTTCACAGAGCGTCGCGAGCTCGGCGCGCTCAACATCGGCGGTGCCGGCGTCATTACCGTCGAAGGCAAAAACTACGAGCTGAGCAATCTCGATGTTCTCTACATCGGACGCGGTAACAAGGACGTCTCGTTCGCCTCAAAAAACAAATCTGCGCCCGCGATCTACTACCTCCTCAGCTATCCCGCTCACGCCGTTTATCCCGTCGCCCTCGTGCGCAAAGAAGAAGCCAGCCCCACAGAACTCGGCAGCCTCGAAACCTGCAACAAGCGGACAATTTGTAAATATATTCACCTGCAAGGTGTGCGCAGTTGCCAGCTTGTCATGGGTGTCACACATCTCGCCACAGGCAGCAACTGGAACACCATGCCGCCGCACACGCACATGCGGCGCTCGGAGATCTACATGTATTTCAACGTCGCCCCCGAGGCGCGTGTCATGCATTTCATGGGGCCACCAGCCGAAACCCGTCACATCGTCATGAGCGACAAGGGCATCGTCGTCTCACCCGGCTGGTCGATCCACGCCGGTGTCGGCACCCGCGCCTATAGTTTCTGCTGGGGCATGGGCGGCGAAAATCAGGACTACGCCGACATGGATCCCGCACCGGTCGAGAGCCTGCGTTAGATCTGAAGAGTTGATTCCTCGGCAATGATGATGAACACGGCAGCCCGGGTAACCTACCACGAGTAACCACCTCTTTCCCCGGTCTTTATCATCGAATTGCGATAGATTCTGCTGCCCCTCGCGCATTACACTCTGCATTGCAGGCATTGC
>JASHVE010000210.1 GCA_030039675.1 Acidobacteriaceae bacterium
GCCAATCGTCCTGGGCGTTGGCCAAGCCCTGGTTCATCAACGCCTCGAAGCCGGTGTGCTTTTTGATGAAGATCTCGCTGAAGTGCTTGTCTTGGCGGAGCAGGATGGCCTGCATGCGCACCAGCTCCAGCAGCGCCAGGAACATCGCGATCAGTGCGCGCTCCGAGCGGCTGTGGCTCAGCAGTCTGCGCAGCGCCACCGGCTTGTCTTCCATGGTGAGCCTGCGGGATAAGAACTGGATCATCTGGCCGACGGTAACCGAGTCTTCTTCCACATTGAGCATGGGCCGGTTGCGGGCGCGTTCGAGAATCTCGCGGAAGATGCAAACCAGATCGACCGTGTCGGCGGCAATCTCCGGCTCTGCGTTGGCGTCGTTGCGGAACTCGCGAATGCCGGGGTTGGTCCAGGAGGCGGCTTCGAGCATCTGCTTCTGCTGCAGCATCTGCGCGGCGTTTTTGAAGCGTTCATGCTCGAGCAGCCGCTCCACCAGCTCACGCCGGGGATCTTCGGCGGCTTCTTCGGGGCCCGACGGCGCACGCGGCAGCAGCATTTTGCTCTTGATGTGGATGAGCAGTGAAGCGGTATAGATAAACTCGCCGGCCACGTCCACATCGGTGGCCTTCAACTGCTCGACGTAGGCCAGAAACTGAGCCGTGATCTTGGCGATGGGGATGTCGTAGATATCGATGTCCTGCTTGCGGATCAGGTCGAGCAGCAGGTCGAGAGGGCCGTCGTAGACCTGGCCGACGATTACGGAAAACGGTGAAGTGTCGGCGGCTTCTCCGCGCTGCTTGACGGGCACGGCGGGCTTGGCGGGCTTTTCTTCCGCGACGGGCCGAGGGGTGAGCACGAGCGGAGGGGCGTCGGCCTCAGCAGTGGGTAGGGGCTCGGCCTTTAGTGCCGGGTTGGGGGATTCGTTAGTCAATTCCGTTTTGCCTTTATTTCAACGATTCGTAGTTACACTGCAACGCAGTGACATCTTTACTCGTTTTGCCGGCGATGCTGAGATAGAAATGATTGCCGTTGCTCAGAATACTGACAGGTATCTTCTCATCCTTCTTTAAGGATTTCTTGGCAATAGCAAAATCCTGCGAAAAAACCTTCTGCGGAAGGATGAATGCCGAAATTTGGCCATGGGCAGTACTGTGGATCTTCGTCGGTACTTGATCTCCACGATATGGCAATAGCGCCCAGACTTCGTAAGACCTTTGCGGGATCATGAAGTTCCACGTCGACTCTTCACCCTCTGGCCGAAATTTGCTCACCGACACTAAAACGCGCTTACCAGATGCCGTCATATAGGGCTCTTCTAAGCTGCGCTCAGGATTGTCATAAATCGGAGCCGGCCTCTTTAGGCCGATCTCACGAGGGACCATTGCTTTTCCCCAGTGAATTCGAAATTGATCAACGCACCAATTTGGATCGCTTTGATTCGGAGCAAAATTAATAACAGAATCAACACTCGACCAAAATTCACTATCGGGGGTCTCCAGCGCGTGGCTGTGAATGGGCGAAATGAATTTATCTCGAATGTCGGCGATGTCATGTGAAATTCCCATCACCTTGCGAACTTCTGACATCGTCTCTAGAGCAGTTTTCGCGGCTTTGTCAGAACCTTCCTTGAGAATTGCCCAAACCTTGTCAATGTCGGCTTCGTATCGCAGGCGCTCTGTAATGATTGGCGCTATATGCTTGGAGATCGATTCTGCTGCAAGTGCTTTGCAGTCTCTACAGCCAATGCTGACGGTCCGGCATCCGTGTTGGGTTTCTCTCGTAACTTCTGTGGAACTGAACAACTTGTGCATATCCCCAACAGGACAAAGATCGGGGTCTCCGGGGTCATTTTGTCTCGGCCGCTGACCGTTCGTGGACATTGTCGCAAGCTTTTGGGCAACGCTCGCTGGATCTTCCGTAAGTCCGATCGTGTTGCCGTAGCTCTTCGACATCTTGCGGCCGTCTGTGCCGGGGAGCTTGGGCGAGGGCGTGAGTAAGGCTTGTGGCTCGAATAGGACAGGACGTATAGCAAATGCCTCGCCCGGAACGTCATATCCGACGATAGGTGCTATTTCTATCGTGGGCCCGACTCGGCAGTAAAACTGATTGAACCGACGTGCCACTTCACGCGTGAGCTCGACGTGCGCCACTTGATCCTGGCCAACCGGAACACGGTCGGCCCTATACACAAGAATGTCGGCGGCCTGCAAAAGCGGATAGCCGAGAAATCCGTAGGTGCTGAGGTCCTTGCCGGTCAGATTTTCCTGCTGCTCCTTATAGGTGGGCACGCGTTCGAGCCAGCCGAGCGGCGTGATCATGCTGAAAAGCAGGTGCAACTCCGCGTGTTGCGGAACATGGCTTTGGATAAAGATGGTCGATTTTTTCGGATCAAGCCCAGCCGCTAACCAATCCAGCGCCACGTCGAGGGTGTTCAGTTTCACACGGCTTGGGTCCGCGTAATCCGTGGTCAGGGCGTGCCAGTCGGCAATGAAAAAGTAGCACTCGTACTCGTCTTGCAGTTTGACCCAGTTGGCGAGAGCGCCCATGTAGTTGCCCAGGTGGAGCTTGCCGGTGGGGCGCATGCCGCTCAAAACGCGCGGGCGGGACGAAAGAGTTGGAGTATCAGGCATTCTGCTGGTCGATTCCAAATGATCCAAATGGCGCGGCGAAGACGATTCGCTGCGCACCGGGAAAGATCGCCAAAAGGCTCTTCCCATTGTAATGGGATGCAGGTCGCTGCAAGCCGAGTGGATGACCTAGCGGCCGAGATTCAGGAACGGCGAAAAAACCAGCGCCAGCGAGGGCTGCAGCAGCAGCCGCAGAATGTAGCCGCCGACGAAGATCATCAGCAGATAGCTCACCCAGATGTTGATCCGGTCATAGGATTGCGCGAGGTTGTATGGAAGCAGGTTGTGCAACACACGGCTGCCATCGAGCGGAGGAATCGGCAGCAGGTTGAAAAAGAAGAGCGACAGGTTGATTTCGATGGCCAGGATGGCGAGCACGACGATCGGCTGCAAGCCGGAGGAATCGTTGAGCACCAAGCCGCCGTTCAGGCTGGCGAGCACCAGTATGCGCCCGTTGGGCACTGCGATGAATATGACGAGCAGAACCAGAAAGGCCGCAGCGACCAGAAAGAGGTTCGAAGCCGGGCCGGCAAGGGTGGTCAGGTTGTCGTCGCGTAGGATCTTGCGGAAGTTGCGCGTGATGACGGGCGTGGGCTTGGCCCAGCCCACCAG
>JASHVE010000211.1 GCA_030039675.1 Acidobacteriaceae bacterium
TCAAGCTGCTCAACGAGCCCGCGCCGCACGGACCGTCGACGTTGGTGCAGATCGAGCAACCCGAACGCGAAATGGTCAAGCTGTAAGCTGTTCGCGGTAGACCTGGCCTTCGGTGCCCGGCATGCCACGCTGCACAAAGAGGTAGGCCGGGCCTTCAGGCCCGGCAAACCATGCCGCACAAAATGGACGGGGCTTTAGCCCCTGAGGAATTGGCCCTGAGGAAATGGAATGACCGCCGAAGTTCTCAAATACACCATCGAGCAGGTTGAAGCACTGGAGCTCGCGCCCGGCACCGAGCACGAGCAGCTCGAAGGCTCGATTCCGGAGATGGCCAGCGACGACGAGGTGCGCGCGGCTCTCGAAAAGGCCTTCGACTACCGCGGCGACGTGACCATCACGCTCAAGAACGGCGAGAAGATCGAAGCCTATATCTTCAACCGGCATACCGGCGCCACGCTCGCCGAGTCGTGGGTGCAGTACTTCACGCCCAAAGCCGCCGACAAGCGCAAGCTGAGCTACGCCGACATCGCCCACCTCGCATTCAGCGGCAAAGACCGCGCTGCCGGCAAGCACTGGGAAGACTGGGTCAAGGCCTACAACGAGAAGAAGGCCGCAGGCGAAAAGAACATCGGCCTGCATCCGGACTCCCTCGAATCTTGAGCCCTACCGCGCAATCGCGCAGGCCAAATTTATTTGTCGTAGGTGATCCAGCGAATCGTCATGTTGCGGCCATAGTCGGCTACCCGAAACTTGCCCAGTCTGCCCTGCTTCGTCCTGTAGGCAACCACCGTGCCCCTGGGCAGGTTGTTGGCCGGCGCGTCGTCCGCCTCGATCCTCTGCGCCGAATACTGAAAATGCTCCAGCTCGGCAAATCGCAGCGAGTCGAAGTCCCGTATGCCCACCACGAAAAATGCCGCGCCGCTCTCAGGCGTCAGGAAACGCTTCACATCTGTTTCCTGCTCCCACCAAAAATCGCCGGCGGTATTGGTCTCTGCGCCGGTATCCAGATCGCAATGCCAGGTACCGCGCACCACCAGCTGCCCGCTCGAGTGAGCCGCCCGCTCCGGCTTTTTCGCCGTCGGTGCCGAAGAAGAGCTGGTTACGGTCTGCGTAGAGTTCGATTTCGGAAAGATGTTGTTCCAGTTCGAAATCAGAGCGGTGGCCACGACGCCCAGTAATCCGATCAGCGCCACAGTGATCTGGATGCGCGCCGAAGAGTCCCGCGTGCCTTCAGGGTTGCCCATGCCGCACCTCTCTCAGCGTTCCGGCAATCGCAGCAGGAATGGACTGTATGCTATCGCAATTCAGGACCCCGGCGAGCGGTTTCGCTTGGATCTTGGCAATTGCTAGGTGCGAGCAGGATAAATCCCATTCAGGCAAATGATGTAGTGAAGGCCATTCTGCAACGCGCCCGCATCCAGCTTGGGCAGCGCAAAGTTCGTGCGCCCATCGCCGCCAAAGGTGGTTCCCAGCAGCGAAAAAAGCGCCTGGTATTGGTTGATCGGCAGCAGCTGGCCGCTGCAGGACGCCCAATTGGGAGGCGCGTATTGAAAGGCGACAAGCTTGACGACTCCGATGAACTCGTCCATAGATCACTCTCCTTGCGTTGGCTTTTCTTTGAGCACTGCTGATGGTGAACGGGACGGATAAGGTATAACCCAAATCCTGCCGCTCGTCCATGGCTGCTTGAAGACGGTTGCCCACTCCGGTCGTCTCACCCCAGGTCTCAGGGAATCAAAATCCAGCACGAAAATGGGTGCCCCACCTTCGGCGATGCGCGTTCTCTGCGCATCGGCTAAGGCGGGTGGCGGGTGGCGGGTGGCCCAGGTCCCTCGCATTTGGGGACCTGGGGTAGCTCAGCCCTCAACCGGGCACGAAAATGGGTGCCCCACCCTCGGCGCGTTCTTGTCTTTGCGCCTAGGGTGGGAAACCACAACCGTCAACCAGCTCTTCTCAACCAAGTTCGAAAATGGGTACCCCATTCACCCATGCCCGCCAACGCGAGAATCTCCGCCGGTCTTCGCCTCATCTCACCAACATGCTCGATCATGTCTTTCTCACCGTAAGCGATATAAAACGTGCCATCGCTTTTTATGAGGCAGCCCTGGCTCCTCTCGGCATCACCCAGCGCTTTGACTACGACGGCAGGAACGGACCGCCGGGCCATCCTGACCTCAAAGGATTCGGCGCAAACGGACGCTTCTACCTGTGGCTGCGCGAAGGCGTAGCGGATAGCCGCGCCGCACATATCGGCTTTGTCGCCAGCAGCCGCGAGAAGGTCGAAGCCGCTTACGCCGCTGCCATCGCAGCCGGAGCCACAGACAACGGCCAACCCGCCGCCCGGCCCTATTACGATCCGCGTTACTACGCCGCCAACGTCCTCGACCCCGACGGCTACAGCCTGGAGTTTGTCTACAAAAGCTGGCAGCACCCTGAATGATCACCAGCTCCAGCCATCCTCAACCGGGCACGAAGATGGGTGCCCCACCTTCGGCGCGTTCTTGTTTTTGCGCCTAAGGTGGGATAGCCCTATCTACAGTCTTATATCGCTCTTAATTCACCGCCAACCAAGCACGAAAATGGGTGCCCCAGGGCAGGCTCTGGGGCACCCATTTTCTTTAGCTGAAGCGGCATCCCGGGAGCCGGGCCACCCGCCGTTAAAAATACATCCGCGCCCCGCGGATATCGCTATATAGTCCTCTTCATGCCGAAACTAACTCGTACGGGCGGGCCCACCGAAGTTGACCTTAACAACATAGTCTGCCAGTTTGCCTTCACTATGGAAGACAACTATGTTGTCTACGGATTCATAGGCGTCCAAAAATTCAAGAAGCATATCTTGTCGGTAAACTTCGATCCCGCCGTAGACGCAACAAAAACGACTACTCAGAACTGGCGTCCTTGGGGAGTCATCACCCCGCACAAAGGCAAGCACACCGTAATCGCTCCTGCTGGTTTTGGAGCAATTCGCCCACTCTATGAATTTTTCGCTGGAGACTTCATCCGCGAATTCAGAAAGAAGGGCGTGAACGCTTTGAACGCAGAGCTTGAATATACAAGAGAGGAGCTGGGTGGCTACCTGGCGCGCGGTATCAATGTCACTGAGAACATCGATGATTACAACTTTCACTTCCTTCGCGTCGGTGCCATCGTTAAGAATCTTGCCGCGGGAAAGATCAGGCAGAGTCCGGTAGCCGGTCCCCCTCGAACTGGAAGCATCCCGGTTGTCTTTTTTCAACACGGTCCACTTGTTGAATAGTGCGCTGTGGCCGGGTGCCCCACTTTCTGCGCGTTCTTGTTTTTGCGCCTAAAGCCTGCCCTGAGCGTAGCCGAAGGGGTGGGAAAGCACAATCCTCACTCAAACTCTGTCATCTTGAGCGAAGTCGCGGAGCGGCGAAGTCGAAAGATCTGCGGTTGGTTTTCACCATCGCTGGCAGAGCACCGACCCGAATCTGAATTGCCCTACCCAACACTAGAGTGGTTCCACAGTTTATGTGCCCTTGCTAAAGCTATGGAAGGTGGCATTTTCTTGAGGAAAATGCCACTTTGCAACAGTGGCTTCGGGATCTAGCAACTGTGAAACCGCTGTAAGCCGGAAGGATTGAAGACTTAGCCCTCCAGCAGTTTGCCCGTTCTCCGTTTTCTCATCCACCACCAGGCAAATCCGAGGATGGCCGCGCCGCCCACAACGAGGATCGTCGCCACGGCGTGGTGCGCCACCAGGTCAGCCGCGCCCGGTCCCAGCTTGACCACCAGCAGCGAGAGAATCAGCCAGCGAAGCATTCTTCCCGTGAAAACCGCCAGCAGAAAGTGAAGGACCCGCATCTCGAAGACACCGGAGGCAAAGATGAACACCTTCCATGGCGCCGGCGGAGGCAGCATCGACGGGATCATTACCGCGAGGAACTCCTGCCGTTCGAACCGGGTACGGATCGCTTCAAACCGCGCTCGGTCGATCCGCTTCAGCAGGAACAGTTCGCCCCCGGCCCGGCCCAGAAGATAGGGAACTAGCCCGCCGATCGCCGACCCAATCGCGGCGAGCAGGCAGTAAAGCCAGAACTGCCCTTTATGGGTCCAGATGGACAATGCCAGAAATGCGTCCATCGGAACCGGAATGGAGGAGGAATCGAGGGCCGCAACCGCGCCGGCGCCCCAAAACCCCAGTTTGGTCAGCGCAGGCAGAAGCACCAGCTTCCAATAAGCCACAAGGTGAAGAAAAAAGTGCTTCAAAATGTGTCCCTTTCGAGCTCCCGATCCGTCTCTTCAATAAGATTGTACGAGTCTGCCGTTAGGCACCGGATCGATAGGGACACAAGATCAAGAGGGATGAGAGAATAAACAGGAAGAACGGACAGGCGGAGCCGGCGCGACTGCGTCCCGAAAGGCTCCTCAGGAGCGAATGGCAACCCGCGAAGCCCCAGCCGATGTGAAAGAGCCAGAAGGCACCACCGCGAACAATCTCGACACGAACCAGCGTGCGGTCGCGGTAGAGGAAAGCCCTGTCTCTCAAAACGGTCAGGCTGAACCGGCCCCCGCGGTCGTGCGGGGATCGCGCTGGATCGACTACGACACCCACGAACTCCTCGAGATGATCAGCGAGCTCGAAGACGAGCGCCGCTGGGCCCGCCTGCGTGAGGGAATCTGGATCGCCATCCTGGTTCACTTCCTCCTGCTCTCGGCCATCACCTGGATTCCGAAATACGTCTTCAAAGTGCCTCCCGTGGTGGATCCCTTCGACGCCATCAAGCAGCGGAAAGATCTCGCTTATCTGGATCTGCCCCCCGACGCATTGCGCCAGATTCAACGCCAGCCCACGCCCAAGCCGCTCCGCGAGAAGCCCCAGGTTGACAAGAAGACTCTTGAAGATCTGAAGCGCGAGCAACCACCCGCACCCGCTCCGCCGCCTCCACCCCCCGCGCAGCAGGAGCCGCAGGCGCCGGTTGAACCCAAACCGCAGCCCACGCAGCCCATTCCGCCCTCCCCGCAGGCCCAGATCGAGGCGCCGCGCCCGTCGGCCGTGCCGGCGCGGCCCAACTTCGCCATGGGCTCGCAGAATCCCGCCGACCAGCTCAAAGAGGCGATGCGGAACGCCATGCGTAACCGCACGGGCGACACCTACGGTGGCCAGACGCCGAACATCATGCCCATGCACCCCGGCGCGGGTACGGGCGGCGTGCAGGTCCTGTCCGATACCCAGGGCGTCGATTTTAGCGAGTGGCTGGCGCGCTGGCACTACGTAACCGAGCGCACCTGGGACCCCCTGATTCCCGACGAGGTGAATCCGCCAATCCTTAAAGCGGGCGTGGTGGCCATCCGGTTCAAGGTGCTGCCTAATGGGCAGGTTACCGACATGGTCCTGGAGGGCCGCTCCGGCGACACCGCTCTCGACCGCGCCGCCTGGGGCGCCATCAGCGGCTCCAGTTATCAACCCCTGCCGCGTGAATTCCACGGCCCCTATCTCGAGCTGCGGGCATTTTTCTTCTATAACATGCAGCCGCAATAACGAAGCACACTCAGCAACCGGCGAAGTTGATGGAATTTAGCGGGCGAACGCGATTGCGGGCTTCGCGTCTACCGCCGCTCACGTCACTCCCACACTCCAAGTCGCATCTCATCTTAAAGATAGCGTTCACGCTGCATCCGTGAGAGCGCGTGCGATTTATGATCGAAATAAGCTCTTCTGCACGCCCAAAATTCCAGGAGAAGAAATGGCGAATGGGCCAAAACGGCTCGATCTCTCACCTTATTTAGCGCGAGAACCGGTCATTCTGGCTGTGCTCACCGGTCTGGCCATCGCGTCCTTCCTGGCCGTCACCGGTCTTTCCCGGCTTTATCACGCCCAGCAGGAGTCGCTCGCAGAGCGCTGGTCGGCGCGCGGTGCCGGCGACCTGAATGCGCACCGCTTCCAGGTCGCCATCACGGAATTCCGCACCGCGCTGCTCTACGACCGCGACAACAGCGCCTACCAGCTTAGCCTGGCGCAGGCGCTCATGGGGCTGAACCAGACTGATGAGGCTCAGGCCTACCTGGTTAACCTCTGGGCGCGCCAGCCGGAAAACGGTGTCGTGAACCTGGAACTGGCGCGCATTGCGGCCCAAAAGAACCAGACCGTCCGCGCGCTCCGCTTTTATCACAACGCGATCTATGCGATCTGGCCCGGGAACCAGGAAGCCGACCGCCGTAAGACCCGTCTCGAACTGGTCAACTATCTGCTCCAGATCAATGCCCGTACGCAGGCTGAGTCGGAGCTCATCGCGCTCGAAACCGACATAGGAGAAGACCCAACCCAGCAAACCCGCCTCGGCGGCCTTTTTCTGCGCGTGCAGGACTATAACCGCGCGCTTACCGCCTTTCGCACTGCCCTGAAGCTGGACCGGACCGATGCGCAGGCAAGTGCGGGCGCCGGTGTCGCAGCCTTCGAAATGGGGCAGTACGCGGCAGCGCAGCGCTACTTGCATCAGGCGGTTGCTGCCTCGCCTGGCGATACGGCCAGCGCCGCACTGCTCCAGACAACCGAATCCGTCCTGCAGATGGATCCCTTCCGGCCGCAGATCTCCGATACTGAGCGCAATCGGATCGCGATCAGCGCCTTCAACACCGCAGTCGATCGCCTGACGGCATGCACCGCGCTGGCAGCTTCCGGCGCGCCATCTTCGGCCAAACCAAATGTCGCAGCTTCAACGACCGGCGCTAGGAGCCTGATGCAGCAATGGCAAAAGCTCAAATCGCAGATGACTGAACGGGGCCTGCGTCAGAATCCCGACCTGCTCAACACGGCCATGAACCTGTCTTTCCAGATTGAGCGCCAAACCGCGAGTGCGTGCGGGCCCGGCAGTCCGGCCGACAAGGCACTACTGCTCATCGCAAACCTTCACGAGGAGAACTGATCCAGTTGTTGCCTTCGCAGCCAAGAATGTCTAGCGAGGAAGGCCGTTCCGGCCCGCCCGCGCCGGAGATCGCCCAGGACACCGCCGTAGGACGCACGCCCGGCCCGGCATCCATATCGATCTTTCAAGCCTTCTTCCGCGAAGACCGCTTCTTTCTCATCCTGTCCGTTTTCATTGGCATCTTCTCGGGGCTCGCCGTCGTCTGCTTCCGCTTCGCCATCGACTGGTGCCGCATCTATTTCCTCGGCTCGGGAGCGGTGCAGTCGCCGATCCGTCTTCTGCTCGCGCCCACGCTTGCCGGTCTCGTCATCGCCATTCTTGTCATTCATGTTTTTCCTCTGGCACGCGGCAGCGGCGTAAACCAGACCAAGGCCGCGCTCTACATCTATAACGGCTACATCCCGCTCAAGACCGCGGTGGGCAAGTTCATCACTTCGGCATTGGCCATCGGCTCCGGTCACTCGCTCGGGCCCGAGGACCCATCGCTGCAGATCGGTGCGTGCCTGGCTTCGGCGCTCGGCCGCAAGCTGCGTCTCTCGCGCGACCACATGCGCCTCATCGCGCCGGTCGGCGCGGCCGCGGGTCTGGCCGCGGCCTTCAACGCGCCCATTTCGGCAGTTCTCTTTGTGATTGAAGAGGTCATCGGCCGATGGACCGCAGGCATCCTCGGTTCGGTCGTGCTCTCCGCCGTGTCGAGCGTGGTCGTGATGCGCTGGTTCCTCGGCTCGGAGTCGCTCTTCCGCATTCCTCCTGTTGAGCTGTTGAGGCCCTCCGAGCTGATCGCCTACGCAGTGCTCGGCATCGTCGGCGGCCTGGCCTCCGTAGTCTTCGCTTTCGGCATCTCCACGCTGCGCCCGTTGTGCAAGGGTTTGCGCCCGTGGACGCAGTATCTTCAGCCCGCGATTGCCGGGCTGCTCATCGGCTGCATCGCCGTGCTGGGCGCACCGCAAGTGATGGGCGCAGGCTACCAGTACATGGACGAGGCTATGCACGGCCAGTTCACCTGGCAATTTATGGCCATCCTTGCGCTGCTCAAGATCGTCGCCACGCTGCTCTCGTTCGCCAGTGGCACGCCGGGCGGCATGTTTGCTCCCACGCTGTTCATCGGCGCCATGTTCGGCGCGGCCGTGGGCGGCGCCGAGCACGCGCTGCTGCCGCATCTGAGCTGGTCTCCCGGAACCTACGCGCTCATCGGCATGGGTGTTCTCTTTGCCGGCTTCCTGCGTGCGCCCATGACCTCGGTCTTCATGGTGCTCGAGGTCAGCGGCAACTACTCCATCATTGTTCCGGTGATTGTGGCCAACACTTTCGCCTACGTGATCTCGCGTACGCTGCAGCCCACCGCCATCTTCGATGCGCTTAGCCGCCAGGACGGCCTGGAACTGCCTTCGATGGAAGAGCAGCGCGAAGAGAGCATCCTGCGCGTCGAAGACGCCATGCAGCCGCCCACGGAGGTCATTCTCGAAGCCAAGGACACGCTCGAAAAGGCCTCAAAGCTCGCCGGCCAGCAGCCGGGAGACGATGTCCTGCTGGTCCGCTTCTCTCCCTCCGGCTGGAGCAGCATGACGCGCGAAGAGCTGAAGAGCTTTATCGAAGGAGGCAAAGGCAGCCAGACGCTGGAGTCCGTCCTCGCCGGTGGCGGTCAGATTCCCTGCCTGCACCCTGACCAGCCTCTCGACATGGCCCTGCGCTATGTGGACCGCTGGCCGCTGGTGCCGGTGGTCAACCGCGCCAATCTGCGCGAGCTCGAAGGCGTGATCACGCAGCACGATGTGCTCGAGCGCTACAGGGATTTCGGCGGAGAGTGAACAGGGCGCGACCCCGCGCTGACAAGGTGCTTTCCCATCGTGCGGTCTCCGCGATAAAATCTTTGCGGAATCGATGCGCCGCAATATTGCCATCTTCGCTCCACCCTTCCTCAGGCGGTTTCGCCGCGGGCGCCACGATCGTGGACGCTGCCCCTCCTGCTGAGTAATCTATTTTCGTCGCAATTTTTCTAACGCGGGCGCCACACCTTCCAAATGGGTGCCCCACCTTCGGCGCGCCTTTGTTTTTGCGCCTAAGGTGGGAGACAGTCCGCATCAGCAAAAACATCCGCCCTGTGAGCGGATAGAAGGGGTAATCCTGAGATGAACAGCTTTTCCAGTCGCGCCGTGCTCAAGTCCGGCAATAAGAGCTACACGATCTTCCGCCTGCCCGCACTCGCCGCGCGCGGCTTCAGCCTGAGCCGGCTGCCCTTCAGCCTGAAGATTCTTCTCGAAAACCTGCTCCGCCGCGAAGACGGCGTGAACGTCACCGCCGCCGACATCGAGTTCCTCGCCAACTGGGACGCGAAGGCCGAGCCCAGCCGCGAAATCGCCTACATGCCCGCTCGCGTCCTCATGCAGGACTTTACCGGTGTGCCCGCCGTCGTCGACCTGGCTGCCATGCGCGACGCCATCAAGACCCTCGGCGGCGATCCCGAACGCGTGAATCCGCTCGTACCTGCGGAGCTGGTCATCGACCACTCGGTGCAGGTGGACGAGTACGGAACCGCAGACGCGTACAACGCCAATTCGCTGCTCGAGTTCCAGCGCAACCGCGAACGCTACGCATTCCTCAAGTGGGGGCAGACAGCGTTTCGCAACTTCTCCGCCGTACCTCCCGGCATGGGCATCTGCCATCAGGTGAATCTCGAATACCTGGCTCGCGTGGTCTTCACCACAGAGAGCAACGGCGAGACAGTCGCTTATCCCGACACGCTCGTCGGCACTGACTCGCACACCACCATGATCAACGGCCTTGGCGTGCTCGGCTGGGGCGTAGGCGGCATTGAAGCTGAAGCCGCCATGCTCGGCCAGCCCGTCTCCATGCTGGTGCCGCAAGTCGTCGGCTACAAATTCACCGGCAAGCTGCGCGAAGGAGCCACGGCCACGGATCTCGTGCTCACCGTGACACAGGCGCTGCGCAAGCTCGGTGTGGTCGGCAAGTTCGTTGAGTTCTACGGCCCCGGCATCGCGGAGCTTCCGCTTGCCGATCGCGCCACCATCGCCAACATGGCGCCCGAGTACGGCGCAACCTGCGGCATCTTCCCCGTCGATATGGAGACGCTGCGCTATCTCAAGCTGACCGGCCGCAGCGAAGAGCAGATCGCGCTGGTCGAGGCCTATTACAGGGAACAGGGACTCTTCCACACCGCCGATGCACGCGAAGCCGAGTACTCGCAGACGCTCGAACTCGATCTGAGCGCCGTGGAACCAAGCGTGGCCGGACCGAAGCGTCCGCAGGACCGCGTGCTGCTGAAGGACGCCGCATCGAGCTTCGCGCAGCAACTTCCCAGCCTGCTAGCGCCCACGGCCAAGCCCCTCGGCACACGCACTGCGATCACATGGCAGAGGAGCACGGTTATGACCGACGCAGCCATTGCAGCCGAAGAGAGCGAAGGCCCGGCGACATCGTCAGCTGCTCCGCTGCATGTGACCACCACCGTGAAAGA